>JAITJP010000114.1 GCA_031278835.1 Deltaproteobacteria bacterium | reverse complement strand
GTTGTGGTTTAAGAATTTTTCTGGTCACGTGCGGCCTCTAGGACCTGGAAAGGTACCGCCGGAGGGCCCAGCCGAGGGGCCTGCTGGTGGCTAAAAAAGCATTTTTAAAGACGTTTTGTGGCCTCACCCAGGCGCCCTTTTAATACCGGCCCCAAATTTATCAAAAAAGATAGGGGTTTGAGAGAAAAAAGGCGCGAGTTTAGCAATATCCTGACTAAAATTTTAAAGGTTAGCTTAGTTTATTAGTTAAAATGACTTTTTTTTAATCTTTTACTTAAATTTTCTTAACATGTTTTTAACTTTTTGCCAATAAAATCAAGACATAGCCAGAAATCCAATGGAAAAAATTACCCGCTGGTCTGGGAGTCCATTGGTTTAAGGGGCTGGTTTAAAGGCTTTGGGTCTTGTTTTAAGCCCAACATCGGGGTAATCTTAGCTAAGATTTGACCTTATGAAAAATTTCTCATTAATTCCAAGTAATACCCTTGGGCTGGTTGACCGGGTGCCTTGACTTATTGACTAGGCCCAGTATTTTGGCTGGTTACCAATGAACCCAAAACTTTTTTAACTTAGCTTTACCAATAATTTTGTGATCGCGAAGGGATCCATGAACCAAAACAAAGGACAAAACCATTTTTATGGCCAGACCAAGACCAGGGCCCAAGCCTATATTAAAGGGGCTCTAACCCTCGTCTTAACTTTAATAACCTTTCTAGGTCTAGCCCTTACCACAAGCGGCTGCGCGGTCAAGGCCATTCATAAGGTACCCCAAAGTTTGGAGGTCAATCTTGAGCCGGTCAAGGCGGTCATAGAAAACGGTGACTGGGTAGTCATAAGGGGCATTACGGGACCGGACAATTTTATTGGCACCGTGACCAACATGCCTTTTTCCCACGCCTCGGTCTATGACCAAGAATTTGACGACGTGATTGAAGCCAATAGCAAAGGGGTTCATAGAACCCCGCTTAGGGATTATATAGGATCAGCCACCAGGGTTTGGATCCTAAAACCGGTCTGGGCCACCCCGGAAACCAGGCCTTTGGCCGTACGAGAAGCCAGAAAGATGATCGGGCGCCCTTACGACTATACCGGGCTAATCGGACTTAATCTAAGCGACAGCTATTATTGCTCGGAACTGGCCATGGCCGTTTGGAAACCCTTTATGGGAGACGCCGAAGTAAATCACATCCCTTTGGTCATTTCACCGGGCCGTCTCCACCACTGGGGCCGGGTGGTCTACGATTCCATGGAAATAGGCCTCGGCCAAGTGCCCAGGGAAAAATAGTTCTTTCATGATCCCTTGGCCCGGGAAACAAGGCTATCAAAGGGATCCGCGCCAAAAAAACCCTTGGCCTAAAAAAACCTTGGCCTAAAAAAATTTCTGGCCAAAAACCTTGGCCAAGGCCAAACGGCCATATGAGGCCGCCAAGGCCCTCAGGAAGCGATCCCATATAAAATGACCCGGGGCGACCTCCGAGGGCCGTACAGGGCCTTACAGACCCCTTGACGGGGCCGTTTTGGACAGGGGTGAAGTTTGATTTAACCAGAAAAAGGGGGGCCAAGCCCCCCTTTTTTGTTTTTTTTATTTGCCCAGGCCAGATAGGCCGACTTAGCTGCCCTTGACCCGCTTTATTTTGGCCCCGAGGCTATTAAGTTTATCGTCCAGGCGATCGTAGCCGCGGTCCAGATGGTAAACCCGGCTTATTTCGCTGGTGCCCTTGGCGGCCAAGGCCGCCAAAAGGAGACTGGCCGAGGCCCTTAGATCCGAGGCGGTCATGGGCGCGCCCGAGAGACGCTCAACCCCTTTAACCACGGCCGTTCGGCCTTCCAGGGTCACGTCGGCCCCCAGTCGCTTAAGCTCGGCCACGGGCATAAACCAATTTTCAAAAATGGTTTCCGTAATGATCGAGGTGCCCTTGGAGGTGCACATCAAGGCCAAAAACTGAGCCTGCATGTCGGTGGGAAAACCCGGGTAAGGTCCGGTGGTGACGTTTACCGCTGAAAGCAAGCCCCGGTGGGCTTCAATGGTCAAATCACCGTTTTCGGCCCTTAAAAATACTCCGGCCTCGGTAAACTTACCCAAGACCACGGCCAAATCGTTTAGCTTAGCTCCCTTTAAGGTGGCCCGGCCCCCGGCCATGGCCACGGCCGTGAGCAAAGTTCCGGCCTCGACCCGGTCAGGCATGACCGAGTGACTGGCTGATTTTAAAGAATCCACCCCATCGATAATCAGCTCGTCACTGTCAATCCCGGAAATCTTGGCCCCCATGGCCACCAAGGCCCTGGCCGTGTCCGAGACCTCCGGCTCCCTGGCGGCGTTCCTAATGACCGTCCGGCCCTTGGCCAAGACCGCGCCCATCATGACGTTTTCGGTCCCGGTGACGGTAACCGAATCAAAACGTAGATCCACGCCAACTAAACCATCCTTGGGGGCCCTGGCCACGATATCCCCGCCGGTCAAATCAAACTCGGCCCCCATGGCCGACAAGGCCTTTAAATGCATGTCAATGGGCCTAACCCCAATGGCGCAGCCCCCGGGTAAGGACACCTTGGCCTGACCAAACCTGGCCAAAAGCGGTCCCAAAACCAAGGCCGAAGCCCTCATGGTTTTTACCAACTCGTGGGGCGCCTCGGGCTTATCCAAGCCTGACATATCCAAGACGCCTTCCTCAAGATAGCCATCCCCGGCCTCGGGGTATAAATTGACATCTCCGCCCATGTGCTTAAGTAATTTGCCCATGGTCCGCAAATCGCCCAACTTGGGAATGTTCGTTAAAGTTAAAGGCCCATCGGCCAAAATGGCCGCCGCCATCAAAGGCAAAGCGGCGTTTTTAGCCCCGCTGACCTTTACGCTACCTGAAAGCGGCGGCCCGCCCTCGACCAAAAGTTTATCCATTTTTATTCCTTAAAAATCAAATGTTGAAAAAAAATCAAAAAATATCCAAAAGCCAAAAACCAGCTCTCAAAGCCAGTTCTGGGATCTGGCCCTTGGATCTGCCTCATATGGACTAAACCCAAGAATTGACCCGCTCCTTTAAAAAAAGGTTTGAAATCAAGCCTTGGGTTTAAGTCTTAAAAGACAATCTCTGGGTTAGACCGAACTTGGGGAAGTTTGGGGCCTGGTGTATTCCAAATAGGCGTAGGCCGAATGATTGTGGATGGATTCAAAATTTTCGGCGGCGATGGAAAACCAAAGGTAATTAGGATCAGCCATAAGCTTTACGGCCACTTCCCTGACCACGTCCTCAACGAACCTGGGGTTGTCGTAAGCCGTCTCGGTGACCACTTTCTCGTCGGCCCTTTTTAGCAAAGAAAAAACTTCGCTTGAAGCCGAGGTCTCAACCAAGCGAATTAAGTCCTCCATCCAGAAAAAATGATCGTAGCGAACAGTAA
>JAITJP010000055.1 GCA_031278835.1 Deltaproteobacteria bacterium | reverse complement strand
AAAGTTAAAGAAAAAACTGGGGGCCGAGGGTCTCTTCGCCCTGGAGCGCAAAAGGCCCCTGCCCAAAAGGCCTGGGCGGGTGGTCATGATCGGGGCGGCCGGTTCGGCGGCCGTTAACGATTTCATCACCGCCTCGGTCAAACGTTGTCAGGGGGCTTGGATAAGTCTCTACTCGACCCGGGTTCAAGGCAAAGGGGCGGCCGAGGAGATGGCCGAGGCCCTGGAGCTGATTAACGGCTGGGGCGGCTTTGATCTGGTGGTCATGTCCCGGGGCGGCGGTTCCCTGGAAGATTTGTGGGCCTACAACGAAGAAGTCTTGGTAAGGGCCGTGGCCAGCTCTCGTTTGCCCATCCTGGCGGCCATTGGTCATTCCACCGACCTGTCCTTAGTCGAGATGGCCGCCGACGCCAAAGCCATCACCCCGACGGCCGCGGCCGAGGCCGTTTTCACCAAAGACGCGGATGGCTTGGCCCAAGTCAACCGTCAACTAATTACCCTTCAAAACCTAACTAAAAACCGCTTTTTGGCTAAAAAATCCCTACTACAAGGCCAAATAGCCAAATTAGGTCAATTAAGATACAAAATCAATTATTTTTCTCAACTTATAGATAGCTTACTCATGAAATTAGAAAACTCGGTTAGACAGCTGATTATTGGCTCTCGTAACCAGCTCAGTAACCTGACCGTTAAACTGGAATACAAATCCCCGCGCCGGGATCAGGCCCAAAAGCGCCATGACCTGGAGCGTCTGAAAAATGATCTGCTAAGGCTGGCCCAGAAAATAATCCAGAGCAAAAAGTCAGCCCTAACTCTCTGGTCCAAAAACCTGGAACTGGTCTCGCCCCTTAATACCCTGACCCGGGGCTACGCCTTTGTCACCGGCCCGGAGGGCCGGGTGCTGCGCTCAGTCGAAGGGGTCCAGGTCGGACAAAAGCTCAAAATCACCCTGGCCCAAGGGGTCCTTTCGGCCCAGGTCCTGGAGATTGTCGATAGCTCCACCGAGCTTTTAAAAGCGGCCCTGGCCGGGCCGGAGCCGGGTCCTAAGGGCCCTAAATCTTAGCTCAAGCCCGGAGCGTCCCCTTGGTCAAAAAAACCAAAAAAATAAAAAATCCCAGTTTGTTTAACTCAACTGACTTTTGTTTAAACATGGGGCATTTTTACCCTTTTTGGCCATAAAGGACTTGGTCCGGGGGCCCGATTGGCTGCCCACAAAAAGCCTTAAATGGCTAGATAAAAGACAGACCAAGTTTTAAGGGAAATTTTTTTACCAAGTGACCGGATTAATGAGCAAATTTTACGGAGTTTTTAAGTACTGGAAGGGCTAAAAGAAGTTTAAATCAAGGCAGTTTTGGGAAAAAATATTCTATTCAAAAATTGTGCCAAGCCAGTTGGCCTGATTTGGCCAGCTTAGCTTCTGGACCAGCCGAAAAAGGGCCCTAGGCTTAGGGGGCCCAGTCCAAATAAGACACGATATATAGTCCTTTAGTTAGGCTAATATCCCGATATCTTGTTAAAAGTCCGCTAATTGAGCCTTGGCGGAGGAGTGTAGTGAGCAGCTAAAAATAGGGTCGGGTTATGGTAAACGCCTTGGCAGGGCTGGCCCTTAACTGCCTGGGAATGTCTATGAAAAGACCCTTTAAGTGTATTAGCCTCTCGGCATAAAAGATTTTATCGTGCTAAAATTTCATGTAAGTACAGCCAATAAAGCGACAAAAATTCCTTTACACATTAATAAACTAAATTTAACTTTTTTAAATTTGTGTTATGGCCCTATCAGTTTTATAGTCCGAACAGATTTTTTATTGAGAATAGAGCTTTAATAAGCCCACGTTTTTTAGGATACCCGCTTAGATTGGGCCTCATCCATGAAAAAAGGCTTGGCTTAAAACCGAATCGGCTAATTCCCAGCCCCCCAGGCTTTTCCATCCTATTGAGCAGGTTATTTAACAACTTTATTACATGTTTTCCGTATGTTACCTGAGATATCTCTACGATTTTGGCTTCATATTTTTTTCAAGAGCTCCCCTTGTTTTCTCCAGGATTTTGGGTTAGAATTTAGCACTTTTTTAGCCCTACTTTAGCAACCACGATTCTATGACATTCCAAGACTTCTAAATACGCCTTTTCTATCTTTAAAACTCCCCGATGGAGCCCTTCCAGCCCAAGCACCCAGATGGGACCGGCTGAGCTCTTCATTGTCTTTGGAGCCCGGACTAACGTTTATGCTTATTCGCAAATAACCCGTGACCATTGGCTAGCCCAAGAGCAGCCCTGGACTGACCCAGGACCGCTCCAAAATCACCCCCAGCCCCAGGTGGCCCTCCTCGCGGCCAAGCTGGGCCCTTCACGGCCTTTCAATTTCCGGAAATACCCAAGACCACTCTGACTTGGGAGATTCCAACCAGATGGCCCACGATTTCAATAAAGCCTTCTCCAAAATTTAATCTAAGGAGCCTTGTCCATGACTGACCTAACCCATGAGGGGGAGACAGACGCCTCAATTTTCTCTGAAGTCTGGACTAACGCTTGTGGTAATCTGCAAGACACCGTTGGTACCGATGTATTCAGAAACTGGATCTATCCTCTCAAACCCAGCTTTGACCCGGACAAAAACCTTTTGAGCTTGGAATCGCCCATGCTGGATGCCAAGCTCTATGTGGAGAACAATTTTTATGATTTGTTGCGAGCGGCCGTCCGGGACGCTTGCTTGAAGCTTGGCCTCCAAATCATGGAAGTGAAGCTCACGGCCGGAGATTTTACGCCCACGGCCCCGACCAGACCGGCTGGCTGGCAGGAAGCCATCTACCGGGAACCCAAACTCAAAGGCTTTTATTCCCAAAACATGGAATACTCACAGCCTTTCAATCCCTGGAACACCTTCAATAACTTTGTCGTGGGTGAGTCCAACCAGATGGCCTACGAATGTTGCCAGGCCTTTTCCAAAGATCGTCAGCTGGGCAACAATTTGCTTTTCGTTCTCTCGGACACTGGTTTGGGCAAAAGCCATTTGGCCCAGGCGGCCGGCAGCTATGTTACTAACCAGGATAGAGTGGTCTCTTACCTACTGGCCAAGGATTACTCGAACCACTACGTGGATTCGATTAATAAGAAAAACTTCAAAAACTTTAATGACGGCTACAAAACCACCGATTTGATGGTCATTGAGGACGTGACTTTTTTCACCAAAAAAACGCCCTTTCAAAACGAATTTTGCACCGTCATTGATTTTTTACTCAACAAAGGTAAAAAAATCGTGGTGACCTCGCACCAGCCGCCTTCGCAGATTCCCTATCTTAGCCCGGCTTTCCGCTCCAGGCTATCGGCCGGCCTGGTCACCCAGATTAGTCCACCCTCCTATGAGACCAGGTTGGAAATATTAAAAAAAGTGGTCAAGGCCAATTCCTTGAGGATGCCCATTACCGTCTTGGAGCTGGTGGCCCAAAGCATCACCGACGACGTGAGGCGGCTGACCAGTTGCCTGACCTCGCTCCAGGCCAAAAGCGATTTCGAAAAGAGGCCCATTGACACCAATTTGGCCAAAGACGTCTTGGCTTTTTCCAGCCAGTCGCCCCCCAGCCAAGCGGCCTTAACCAAGATCAAAAACCTGATCTGTGAAGCCTATAGCCTACAAGAAAGCGATTTGACCTCCACTAAAGTCACCAAGTCCTTAAACGAGAGCCGGGCCATCGCCATTTACCTGGCCAAGACCCTGACCGATCACTCCTTATCCGAGATTGGTCGAGCCTTCAATCGGCGGCACTCGACCATCCATTACAACGTCAATAAGATCATGGCCGCCATTCAAAGCGACGACAAACTCCGCAACAAGATTGACTATTTCATTAGACAACTTGGACAAAAGAACTAAAGCCTGGCCTTTTTCGGCCAGTTTTTAACCATTGTCTCTTTTCGCCCCAACCCTCAAGATAATGGTTGGCTTGTCTCTAACAAAATAAAGTAAAGTATGATATTCATTATTAGTTTTTAAAATATTTTCTATCTTTGATGGTAAATCAATGATTTAAGTAGAATGATGACCTAGCCTTTAAGTAACAAGCCTTGACAAATAGCCAAGGTCAATTTGTTAGCCATAAATATCGCTCATCCATAACGACAAATGGTCAATGAACATTTGTTAGCCATAAATATCGCTTATCCATAACGACAAATGGTCAATAAACATTTGTTAGCCATAAAAGCGCCTTAATCCAAAGATTCCGCCAAAATCAGCTTATTTCGCTAGCCAAGCCACTATTCATAAAAGGCCACGTTGGTATAATTTTTCCGTAAACATCCATGACTAATTAATTTTATTAGTTAGTTTAGGAAAATTGTTGACTCAAAATATCCTTAGGATTCTTATGACTAAGAATAATCTTGACGGGCTTATCCCAAAGCATATCAAAGAACTGGCCGGCTATCAGCCGGGCCAACTGATTGAAGACGTCCTAGAGGAGATGGGCCTTAAGTCGGCGGTTAAGCTAGCCTCGAACGAAAACGCCCTGGGCCCCTCTCCTCTGGCCCTTCAGGCCGTGCGGGAGGCTTTGGGTGGAATTTTTCGCTACGGCGACGCCGACAGTAGGCGATTAAGGGAGGCCATTGGGGCCAAGCTGGGACACCCGGTCGAAGGTATTTTGGCTGGAAACGGCTCCTCGGAATTTATCTTGGTCCTGGCCCACAGCCTTTTGGGCCCGGGCTTAGCGGCCCTAATGAGCCGGCCCAGCTTTACCCTAAACGCCAAAAATACTCAGGCGGCCGGGGCCAAGGTCATCGAGGTGCCCATAACCGCCCAGGGGGGCCACGATCTGGCCAAGATTAAGGCCCTGGCCCAGCCCTGGGTTAGCTTGGTTTTTATCGATAACCCCCTTAACCCCAGCGGGGCCTATCTTGGGCCCGAGGAGATCGAGGATCTCTTGGCCGCTTTGCCGGAAAGGGCCCTATTGGTTTTGGACGAGGCTTACGTGGATTTTGCCCGGGCCCCCCGGCCAGATTATGCCAAATTACTCTCTGGTGGCCGCTTGGTGGTTTTGAGAACCTTTTCCAAGATCATGGGCTTGGCCGGGCTAAGGGCGGCCTACGCCCTGATGGAGCCCCAATTGGCCCGGGAATTAAATAAAGTTAGGCAACCCTTTAATCTCAATAGCTTGGCTCAGGCCGGAGCTTTGGCCGCTTTGTCAGATCAAGAGCATATTGATAAAACTTTAGAGATGACTTGGTCAGCTTTAGATCTTTTAAATAAAAAATTACCAGAATTTGGCTTTAAAGTATATCTAAGCCAAGCTAATTTTCTCATGGCTCAGCTGCCAAATGGCCTTTTAGCCGATGATTTTACAAAAAAAATGCTCAAGGAGGGCGTGATTATCCGCTCCTTGAGCTCATTTGGTTTATCTGACCACGTTAGAATTAACGCGGGGCTTGATTTTGAGTTGTTTGAACTTTTTAAAGCTATAGAAAAGTGCCTAAAATAGCCGTTAAGTTCCTTTGGTATCCGACGCCATTGACCCCT
>JAITJP010000044.1 GCA_031278835.1 Deltaproteobacteria bacterium | reverse complement strand
GAAGTTTTGATTGAAAACTGGACCATAATGTTCCAAATGGCCCCTGTGGTAATTGAGGCCAAATTTTTTTTCCAAAGCAAAGAAAAAAAATAAAAAAATGGCTTCGCTTTGGCCTGGCTAACCAGGCTTGCCCAGGGCTGGGTTTGGCCCGAAAATTTTTTTTTTCCGAGGTCTAGGGGCCCTCGGGGCTTGGAGTTTGGCGCCCAGGCTGGGGGCGCCGGGACACGGGGAAAAGCCTGGCCCTTACCGGGCGGTCTTGCTTTGGGCCAATTTTTTTTATTTGTGAGTCGCGGCTCATGGAGCGGGTTCCTGGGAGTAAAAATTTGCCAACTAGTCTTGACTTTTCACCCTTTCGACCTTAACTTTCATAATGGCGCTTAAGTTGGCGAAAAATTAGGCCGCTTATGACCATCCAGGCCCGGGTCAGACCTGGAGCAAAGAATTTCAATCATTAAAGCGTACCGAATTACTGATATCAAGGATCAATTATAAAAACTTATAGACATATTAATAAGCCACTACAACCTTAAAATTTAATGTGTACGCTTTGATTCGGTATTTTTTTATTTTGTAGATTTAAAATATTGCATAAGGGCACAAATCATTTAGACAAAAGTTTTAAGCGGCCCGCCGGATTTTGGGTTATTTTTAAACCTAAAAATCAAAAAAAATTGGTAAGCCAAGGCCCCTTCCCTAAGGCCTTGGAGCCCCCAAGGCTTTGGATGGCTGGACGGGGCCAAGACAATAATTTTTTTTGGGGGGGCGTTTTTGGTTTTGTTTTTTTTGGTCACTGTGAATTGAAATTTTTTTGTTCTTGGTTAGGCTTTTTTTTATTGACCGATTGAATGGGTTTGGTTTTAAGCTTATTAAGCGCCAAGGTTTAGTGAAAAATAACCTCAAATTTTTTTTAAGGAATTAACTTAGGTGGATAGATGAGATTTGACAAATTTACCATAAAAAGCCAAGAGGCCGTGGCCGATACGGAATCCTTGGCCATGCGCAAGGGTCATCAGGAGATTACCCCACTGCACTTGGCTTATTGCTTGGTTCAGCAACCCGACGGTTTGACCAGGCCCATATTGGCCAAATCAGGACTGGCCGTTGGCTTATTGATTGACGAGCTTGACGCGGAACTCGATAAACTGCCGAAAATTTCCGGCACCGGGGTCACCGTTTACAACGGCTCAGACATTAAAAAAGTTTTGGAGTTGGCCCAGGGCGAGGCCGACAAAATGAGAGACGACTATGTCTCAACGGAACATCTGCTATTGGGCATCTTGGATCTTAAAGATACCCAGGCGGCCAAGGTTTTCGTTAACCGAGGCCTTACCAGGGACGTGGTTTTTAAAACTTTGAAAGAACTGCGCGGTCAGCAGAGAGTCACCGATCAAAACCCTGAAGACAAATACCAGGCCTTGCAAAAGTACACCAGAGACTTAACCGACGAGGCCAGGCGACAAAAGCTCGATCCGGTCATCGGCCGGGACGAAGAAATTAGAAGAATCATGCAGGTCCTATCTCGCAGGACCAAAAACAACCCGGTTTTGATTGGGGATCCCGGGGTTGGCAAAACGGCCATCGTGGAGGGCTTGGCCCGACGCATCGTTTCCGGAGACGTGCCCGAATCGCTAAAAAACAAGAGAGTTCTCTCCCTTGACGTCGGGGGCATGGTGGCCGGGGCTAAATTTAGGGGAGAATTTGAGGAGCGGCTAAAATCGGTCATCAAGGAAGTCGAGGCCTCGGCCGGGGAGATCATACTTTTTATCGATGAGATTCATCTGCTGGTGGGAGCTGGAAAAACCGAAGGCAGTCTTGACGCCGGAAACATGCTTAAGCCCCCCTTGGCCAGGGGTGAACTAAAATGCGTCGGGGCCACCACCATTGGCGAATACCGGAAAAACATCGAAAAGGATCCGGCCTTGGAGCGCCGGTTTGCCCCGGTCCTAATCAATGAACCCTCGGTGGAAGACAGCGTAAGTATTTTAAGGGGTCTACGGGAGCGCTATGAGGTTCACCACAAGGTTGGGATAACCGACGGGGCCTTGGTGGCCGCGGTGACCTTGTCCCATCGCTACATAACCGATAGATTCTTGCCCGACAAGGCCATCGATCTTATCGACGAGGCGGCCAGTCGTCTTAGGCTGGAAATTGACAGTTTGCCCGCCGATCTGGACGAAACCAGGCGCCGAGTCATGACCCTTTCCATTGAAAAGGAAGCTTTAAAAAAAGAACAAGACCAAGGGGCCAGGGATCGGTTAACCAAGCTCGAAAAAGAACTTGCCGAAGCCACCAAAAAAGAAGCCCAACTAACCAAAAGGTGGGAATCGGACAAAGAAGTCGTTCATAAGGTTGGCTCGCTTAAAGAAAAAATCGAAGAAACCCGGGCCGAAATCGAAAAGGCTCAGCGGGAAGGAAATTTGGGCCTGGCCGCCGAGCTTCAATACGGCAAACTCCCCACTTTGGAGTCGGAACTTGACGTTTTGTCCAAAGACGCTTCCCATAGGCTCATTAAGGAAGAAGTCGGTCCGGACGACATCGCCCAAACCGTTTCCAAGTGGACGGGCATCCCGGTTGGCAGGCTGCTTGAAGGCGAGCGGGAAAAGCTGGTCCATATGGAAGAAAGGCTTGGCAAAAGGGTCATCGGCCAAGACCAGGCCTTAAAAGTCGTCTCCCGGGCCGTCCGCCGGGCCCGCTCGGGCATTGGCGATCCCAATAGGCCCATTGGTTCTTTTATTTTCATGGGCCCCACGGGCGTTGGAAAAACCGAACTGGCCCGGGCCCTGGCCGAGTTTTTGTTTGACTCGGAAACGGCCATGGTTCGGCTCGACATGAGTGAATACATAGAAAAGCACCAAGTGGCCAGATTAATTGGCGCCCCTCCGGGTTACGTCGGTTACGAGGAAGGCGGTTACCTTACCGAAGCCGTTCGCAGAAACCCTTACAGCGTCGTGCTTTTTGACGAAATTGAAAAGGCCCACCCCGAGGTCTTTAATACCCTACTCCAGATCCTAGACGACGGTCGTTTAACCGACGGCCAGGGCCGGACCGTGGACTTCAAAAACACGGTCATAATCATGACCTCAAACATCGGTTCACAGTTTATCGTTGACGACAAAGGCGACCAAAAAGAAAAGGCCAACCAAGTCATGGAGGCCTTAAGGGCTCACTTTCGTCCGGAATTTTTAAACCGAATCGACGACATAGTGATTTTTAATTCTCTCTCTAAGGAAGCCTTGGAAGAAGTGGTCAGGATCCAGGTGGCCTTGTTGGGTAAGAGACTGGCCGATAGAAAACTGACCTTGATCCTGACCCAAAAGGCCGTATCCTATCTGGTCAGAGTCGGCTACGATCCGGTTTACGGGGCCAGACCCCTAAAAAGGGCCATCCAGACGGAACTCATGGATCCCCTGGCCATGAAACTCCTAAGCGGGGAGATATTGGACGGCCAAATCTTGACCGTTGACCTGGCCAAGGACGAAAACTCCTTGACGATTACGGTCAGCCCGGGTACCGACAAGGCTTTGACCCTGGTCAAAGACCAAGACGATTTCGATGACTAAAATATTTTAAGTTTTTACTTAAAAATTATTTATTATCTCTGGCTAATGGCCCTTTGGTTAATAAATAAAACCCTCTCCTAGCCCAAGTCCCAAAACGGCTGACCGTTTTGGGACTTGGAGTTATTTTGAAAGGCGGCTTTTTTGAATGAGCGAAACAATGGCTTCGATGGGCCAGACCACCAAAATCAAGCCGATCTCATAGCCGCCATCGCCACGGCCACGGGGCCGGGGGCGGTCAGTATCGTGAGACTCTCTGGCTTTGAGGCCGACCAGGCCTTGGCCCAAGTTTTTGTCGCCCCGACCGATCCGGCCAAAGCCCCCAGAACCATGGTTTACGGACAATTGGTTCACCCCAAGTCAAGGGAATTAATCGATCGGGTGCTGGCCGTTTTTTTTCCCTCTCCGAACAGCTTTACCGGCGAGGACGTGGTGGAAATCTTTGGCCATGGCGGCTCAACCGTGCCCAGGCTTATTTTGGAGGCCGTTTTGGCGGCCGGGGCCAGACTAGCCAACCCCGGGGAATTTACTCAAAGGGCTTTTCTAAACGACCGATTGAGCCTGGATCAAGCCGAAGCCGTGGCCGATCTGGTGGCCGCCCAAAGCCAGGCCGAAGCCGCCCTGGCCGTCCGGCACTTGGAAGGAAGCTTGTCGGTCAAGATTAAACCGGCCATAGACCAAACCCTGGCCCTTCAAGCGGAACTTGTGGCCATACTTGATTTTGAAGAAGACTGGGATGACCACCAAAGGGATAGAATAATCGCCTCCCTTGATGAAGTTTACTCTCTAATTTTCAATCTCGCCGAGATCGGCAAAAATTTACGGGTCTTTCGGGACGGCCTAAGAATCGTTCTGACCGGCCTGCACAACGCCGGAAAATCCAGCTTGTTTAACGCCCTACTGGGCCGAGATCGCGCCCTGGTAAGCCCTAGGCCAGGAACCACTAGGGATTACCTCGAAGCCATGGTTAGCTGGGATGGCTTAAGGGTGGAACTCGTGGACACGGCCGGGCTGGGCGCCGATTCTGGCGATGAGCTGGAAGGTCTTGGCCAAGCCCTGGCCCTAAGGGAACTAAAGGAAGCCGATGTCATAGTTCGCTTAAGATCGATTACCCAACCCGGGCCCGAAGAAGCGCCCCCAACTTGGGACCAAGAAAAAATCCTCACCGTTTGGAGCAAAACGGATCTTGGCCAAGGCCCCTGGCCAGAAAATTTTACCGGTGTCTCGGCCTTAACCGGAGAGGGTTTAGAGGCCCTAAAACAAAATATCTTAAAAAAAGTCGGCCTGGTTCCAGGTCTAAAACCCGAAATAGTTCCCAACCTAAGGCAACGCCTGGCCCTGGAAGTGGCCTTGGAAGGCCTCGGCCAAGCCCGCCAAGCCTTACTGGACCAGTTACCTCCCGACATCGCCGCCCTGGAAGTCTCCTTGGCCTTGGAATCCTTAAACCACATAACCGGCCGGGTTTTAACCGACGACATCCTAAGCCAAGTTTTTGAAAAATTTTGCCTGGGTAAGTAATGCCTGGCCCGCCCATACACCAGCCCCGCGGCGAGGCCAAAAAATCATTAATAACCAGCCCCTTGACCGGCAAAAAAACACCTTTACTCATCACCCATTTTCGTCCAAAGCCCTTACCCTGTCGGACGATCGTCTGGCGATTTTTTTCTTGACAAGTTTCGCGAAAAATATTATAGTTTTCGTCACGCCTGAAATTCTAGGCTTATTTAATCTCTCTTTGGGTAAGCAAAATTTCTGGCTTTTTTGATTCTTTCGCATAAAAAATATTTTTTTAAGCCTTTAAGTGCCGAGGTAGCTCAGTCGGTAGAGCAGTGGACTGAAAATCCGCGTGTCGGCGGTCCGATTCCGTCCCTCGGCACCACTGTAAAAATTTACAGGCAAGCCATTGAATGGCTTGGTTTTTTTGATCGTCTTCTAGTTGACATTGTTTTTTTCCGCCATTTTGGTTGGTGCACCAAAAGGGTGCACCAAACTTCGCGATTTTTGAGAAGTTTGGCAGGAAAACGACGATGCTTGTTCCCCCGCCAATCGCCCACAAAAAATGGTATAGCCCACGCCGAAAAAAACCAGAATCCAATTGCTTATTATCAAGGTTTATTTTGAGGGATTTGGCACTATGGGATTTTGGAACCTTGATTAACTTGAACTCTTGACCCGATCTTTATGCCGTGGCATTATTGCTTAGGGATAAAGATGTCTTAACACGCATCTTAATGGTTAATCTTTAAGTTGTAATTTCCTATGCATTTACGTGTCAAGTATTTGTGCAATGATTTAGACATGAGTACTTACGTGATAGGTAGTGAAAGTACAGGAATACTTAAACATGTAAAATCCTAGGTGTAAATTTTTTCTTAATGAAGCAATTATGGTTTATCATGATATATACATTAGAACAAATCAAAGAGCTTGTTGAACCAATTGCAGTAAAGTATAACTTGAAAACGTTATGGGTTTTTGGTTCGTATGCTCGAGGTGAAGCTACAGAAGAAAGCGATGTTGATTTTTTGATTGATTTTAAAGGCTCAAAGGCCTTAAATTTACGTGGATATGTTGGCATGGCGAATGAAATTGAAAAAAAAATTAGTAAAAAGATAGATATGGTATCATTATATAATTTATATGGCCCTACAAATGTAACATATTTTCCAACATTCGTGAACATTGTAACTACTGAAAGGGTTATGATATATGAAAGAAAGTGATATTACCAAATTATCAGCTATTTTATCTTATTGTAATATCATTAACTCTTTAATGAAAAGATTTGGTAACTCACTTGATATTTTGTATAATGATACTGCTTATCAATTATCAATTTCTTTTTGTCTAGAACATATTGGAGAGAAGATTAAACTTTTATCTCCTGAATTTATGAAGCAAAATGAAAAGCGAATTCCATTCAAGCAAATTATTGACTTGAGAAATCGAATTGCTCATGATTATGCTTCAATTGAGTTTGAACTTATTTTAGAAATAATAACCTACGATATACCGGTATTAGAAGCTTTTTGTAAAGAAAAACTTGATGAAAATCAAACTCACGAAGTTAGAAATGATGCTTTATCTGCTACTACGACTGTCACTCCCGCTCCCACACCTTCAAAACCTAAATTTAAACCTTGATTGTAACATAATTATTCAGGTGGGGGGCTGAATCCCCCGCCTGACTCTTGATGAAACGATCCTCAATGCCTAGAATTAGGCTGCTGTTTGAGTTGGCTAAGAGTTTTCGATTTCGTCTAAATATACGAAATCTGGTAACCGCCCCGCTTGAAAGAATCCTCAGCGCTTCAAACTGATCGATATTGTGCCGTGAGCAGGTTAACAAGTAACTACGAATCAGCATGAAATCTTCAGCGCCTTGCCTTCCCCTGAAGCATCCGGAGATTTTTTGCTTAACTTTCAGCATACGCAAGTCGTTCTCCGCGAATTATTTGTGAACTGAGCGAATTATGCGCCTAGCGTTAAGGAAAGTGTCAGGACAATCATTGATTTGCTTAACAGGTCAAAAGATTTTCTCATGGAGGTCCTGACAAAAAAACCAAAGGATGTCACGCCGCCACGCCAGTGGCGCAA
>JAITJP010000471.1 GCA_031278835.1 Deltaproteobacteria bacterium | reverse complement strand
TCCCGGCCTAGCCGCCCCCCAAGCCGGGCCAAGCCAAATTGCGGCTTGGCCAAAATAAAATTGGGCTAGGGGCTTAAAAAGTATTTATGCCTGAAAAGTCCAGACTATTTACGCATTTGTTTAAAGCGTCGGTTAGGGGATCATTGGCGCCCATGTCGCCCACCAGTTTAAACTTACTGCCTTGGGCGCTGGCCACGGTGTTATGGATGGTCTGGATGCCCGGACGATCGATTACCGCCCGCATGGCCACTCGGCCCACGTAATCGTTACCCTCGACCTCAATGACAAATTCGGTGACGTAGACGGTGACCCGGGCCTTGGCCCCGGCCGTGTCCGGGTTGGCCGTGACCCCTAAACTGGCCAGCTTGTTTTTGATGGTCTCAAAGACCAGGGCCGGTACCGACAAATGGCTTAGGGAGATGGTCGTGCCGTTGGGCATGGTGGTGGTCAGATCCAAGAGGCCGGGCTGACTTTCCTTAAGGAGCTGCTTACTGGTGGCCTGGGGCCCGACCAGATTTTTGTTGGCCCGATTGTCCACCACCACCA
The DNA here is from genome assembly GCA_031278835.1 of Deltaproteobacteria bacterium. Lineage (GTDB taxonomy): Bacteria > Desulfobacterota > Desulfarculia > Adiutricales > Adiutricaceae > JAIRNQ01. The sequence continues at coordinate 10,469 of JAITJP010000471.1, read as the reverse complement.
ACTGGACCACCCCGGAGGAGAGCTGCAAACCACCCTGGGGTTTAAAATCCAAGTTTAAGCGCTTGCCGGTGCCCAGGCAGCCGCTCGGGGCCAGGACCGAAAAGACTAGCAAAAAGGTCAAAATCGATAGCGTTGAACGTCTCATAGATGCCTCGCGAAGGAATTTCTGAGGTTTTTAAGCCTCGAAAGATTGATTTATGCGCTCTGGGTTATTTTGAGAAAAAACCAGCCCAGCCTTTTGGGCCCACCAAAAAAAACTTGACCGGTCAAAAGGGCCCGGAGATCGAAAAAAATGGGACAAAGTGCTTAGGCCTGAAAGCCTTTTAGGCTTAAAATAGACCCATAAGTGGTCAGCTCTATAAGCCTTAAATTTCTAAAAGCCTTAGATTGAGCCTTAAATTTCCAAAAGCCCTTAGATTGAGCTTTAAATTTCCAAAAGCCTTTAGATTAAGCCTTAAATTTCCAAAAGACCTTAGATTAAGCCTTAAATTGAGCCTAAAATTGACCTTAAAGAAGCCCTAAAATTTTTCACTTAAAAAAAATATCCCACCAAGTAAATTTGATGCAAAAAATAAGCCAATAAACTGACTGGTCCGGCTTTTGGCCTTTAAAAATTTTCCCCGAAGCTAGAAAAAGCCAAAAAATAGCCAATGGGCTGGTGGGCCAAAATAATTTTTTGGTTTGCCAAAATTATTTAGCGCTCTTGTCTAGGGTTAAAAAAAAGTAGCCAAGGCCGGCCACCATGAGGGCGTGGGTGATGGCCCCATCGAGGACCAGGCTTTTGAGTTTTTCCAAGGGCACCAGGATTTGGTCAATGTCTTCGTTTTCGTCAAAGTCGGTTTGGCCGGTTTTGGTGACGTTTTTGGCCAGATAGGTGTGGACGAAATTACCAAACAGGGCCGGGTTGGGCCGTATGGAGCAAAGCAGGGTGATGTCATGGCTGGAGTAGCCGGTCTCCTCCATGAGTTCCCGTCTGGCCGTCTCCAAAGTGCTTTGGCCTGGTTCGCTTACGCCTCCGGGCAGTTCCAAGGAAAACTCACCGGTTCCGTGCCTAAACTGATTGACCAAAATCACTTCGCCTTTCTCGGTAATGGGTATGACGTTTACCCATTCCGGGCAGCGCAGGGTCACGAAAGTCTTTTCCAGCCCGTCCTTTGGGGAGAGGCAGTGTACGTCCACCACGTCAAAGACATGGGTGGTCAAGAGTTTTTTATGCCCGGTAACCGTCCAGGGCTTAAGCTTATTCATGTCAATCCACCTCCGCCCTTGGGGGCCTGGAAAAAAATGGCCCCGTGGCTAAAAAATATATTTTTTTTTTGGGGGGAAAAAAAGCCCAAACAAAGCCCAACTGGTCAAAGCCCATTTTAGGCCCGTGGCGGCCTTTTTTTGGCCCAGGTTATGTTTTATGCCAACCAAGGCCCTCCAGGCCCGTGGTGGGCCTTCCAGGGGCCTTTATCGGGCTATTTGAGACCAGGTTCGGGTCAGGTTTTTTACAAAATTTTTTTGGCTTGGCCACCCGAAAAAAAAAATGGTTAAGCGATTTGCTCCTGTTTGAAAAAATAATGGCCCAGGGCGGCCACGACCAGGGCGTGGCTGATGGTCCCATCGAGGACCAAGCTTTTGAGTTTTTCCACGGGCACCAGGACCAGGTCAAGGTCTTCGTTTTCGTCAAACTGGGTGGGGCCGGTTTTTTTGGCCTTTTTGGCTAGGTAGGTGTGGATGAAATTGTCAAAAAGGGCCGGGTTGGGCCTTATGGAGCAAAGCGGAGTAAAATCATCGCTTGAGTAACCGGTTTCCTCCATGAGTTCCCTTTGGGCCGTTTCCAAAGCGCTCTGGCCCGGTTCGCTTAGGCCTCCCGGTAATTCTAAAGAAAATTCCCCCGAGCCGTGCCTAAACTGATTGACCAAAACCGCTTGGCCATTTTCGGTAATGGGTAGAATGTTTACCCAATCCGGGGACCTTAGGGTGGCGAAAGTTTTTTCCTGACCGTCCTTTGGGGAAAGGCGCTTGAGGCCGACCACCTCAAATAAAGGGGTGGTCAAGAGTTTTTTTTCCCCGGTCTTGGTCCAGGTTTTAAGTTTATTCATGTCAAAATCCTTGGGTTTTTTGAGAAAAGCGGCCCCGGCTTGGTTTTATCTTAGAAAAAAAATTTTTTTTTCTGACTAGTCCGGTCAAGGTTTTTTTTAGGAAACCTTGACGGTCATGTAACGTTTTTTCCCGGCCCGTAAGACCACTTGGCCCTTTTTGAGCCAGGGGGCTTGGGCCAGGGAGGCCATCTCATCGTTTGGGGCGATGACTTGGTTGTCTAGGTAGGCCCCGCCTTGGCGAATCAGTCTTCTGGCCTCGCCTTTGGAAGCGCAGAGTTTGGCCATGACAAAAAGTTGGGCCAGATCGGCTTCTTCGAGTAGCTTTTGGGCTATGGTGATGGAGGGCAGTTCGGCCTCCAAAGGGGCCAAGGACAAGGACTTTATTTGAGAGCTGGTCTCGACCTGGCCATCAGGATCGGACGAGCCAAAGGCTTTGATCGAGGCGGCGTAAGCCTCGGCGGCCAGATCGTGACCGTGGCAAATGGACGTCACCTCGTAGGCCAAGATTTCTTTGGAGCGGTTAATCAGATTACCCGGTCTGGTGGCCAAATAACGGCACTCTGCCAAGGGCAGGAAGGTAAAAAGTTGTAATAAGCGCCCGGCTTCCTGGTCATCGATGTTGCGCCAAAACTGGTAAAAATCATAGATGGAAGTTTTTTCGGCGCTTAACCAAACGGCCCCGGCATTGGTCTTGCCAAACTTTTCCCCGGTTCTGGGGTCCAAAAGTAGGGGCATGGTCAGCCCGTAAGCCTCGCCGCCGTGAACTCGGCGGATTAATTCCACCCCGGCCACGATATTGCCCCACTGATCTTGCCCGCCTAGCTGTAAAATGTTGTTTTTGGTTTCATACAAAACCAGAAAATCGTAAGCCTGCATGACCATGTAGTTAAATTCCAAAAAGGACAGGCCGGACTCCAGACGGCTTTTGTAGCAATCGGCCGTGAGCATACGGTTTACGGAAAAATGCTTGCCGATGTCCCTTAAAAATTCAACGTAGTTTAAAGCCAGTAACCACTCGCTGTTGTCGATGAGGCTCCCGCGGCCTTCTGCCAAGGTCAGAAATTTTTTGGTCTGGGGCCTGATGCCCTCCAAGTTTTTCTTAATAATCTCCACGGTCATGAGTTTTCGGGCCTCGGAGCGTCCGCTGGGATCGCCGACCATGGAGGTGCCGCCGCCCACCAAGGCGATGGGCCGATGCCCGGTCTTGTCCATCCAAGAAAGGGCCATTAAGGGCAAAAGGTGGCCCACGTGTAAGGAATCGGCCGTGGCGTCAAAGCCCACGTAACCGGTCACTTCTTTTTTTTCGAAAAGTTCCGACAAGGCCGTTTCGTCGGTGGTTTGGTAGACATACCCGCGGTCTATAAGGATTTTGTAAGTATTCTGGCGGGTCATTTAGGTTTTTCTCTCATAATCATTTGACGTTTTTCAAAAATACTTTTAGCTTTAAAGCTAAAGTTAAAAAAATAGTGAATGTTGGATAAATAAAAAGAATTTTTTCAGGCCTTTTGGCCATAAAATTTCCTGGGCCCGGCTGGCCCCGGCTTCCCATAAAAAAAAAAATTAGCCAAGTCAGCCGGACAGCCCCAGGGCTATTTTTTGGGGGAAAAAATCCGGGGCTTAAAAAAAAATAGAAAAATATCTATAACTTATAAGCGGATAAAGCTTGACAAAGATGAGCCCAGGCCTCATCAACTTTCAAATATAGTTAAAGTTGGCCCAAAAAACAAGAAGCTTAAAAAACTTCAAAAAATTTTCTAGACAAGTCAATGGTTCTTAGGTACAATCAACCGTTCGGAAATATGACTTGGTCAGGCTTTGTGACCAAGATCTATTTTTTGGCTTTTTTTTATCGGGGCGTGGCGCAGACTGGTAGCGCAATTGCTTTGGGAGCAATGGGTCGGAGGTTCAAATCCTCTCGCCCCGACCATCACGTACCAAGGGGGCTACGGACAAACAAGCCGTCAGCCCCTTTTTTTTCAAGTTTTAAAGCCAAGCCGCTTCAAGGCCCAGGGGCCTTGGCTAGGCGGGAAAGTATCCAAAAAACCTGATTTTAAGGTGTATTATGGAAAAGAGAATTAAGATGTTTTACTTCATTATTTTGTCGCTGCTGGCCCTTTTTATTTTGCTGCCCAGCAACGCCGCCAAGGCTCAAGTCAAAAGGACCAAGGTGGTCTTTGAGACCAGCCTGGGTAATTTTACCGTCGAGACCTATGACGATTTAGCCCCCCTGACTACGGAAAATTTTCTTAGCCTGGTTAAGAAAAAATTCTACGACGGGACCATTTTTCATCGGGTCATTGACGATTTCATGATCCAGGGCGGCGACCCAGAGGGCACCGGCATGGGCGGACCTGGCTACAAAATCAAAGACGAGTTTGGCCCCGGTCTTAGCCACAACGGCCCCGGCATCCTGTCCATGGCCAACGCCGGCCCCAATACCGGCGGCTCCCAGTTTTTCATTACCCTGGTGCCCACCGATTGGTTGGACAACAAACACGCCATTTTCGGTAAGGTTGTCGAGGGCCTGGAGGTCGTGGAAAAGATCGGTAAAGTCGAAACCAGCCAAGGCGATCGCCCCTTAACCGAGGTCAAAATAAACAAAATTTCCATTATCGAAAAATAAAACCAAAACAAAATCTTTTAGACAAAACGAACCGCCTTCGGGGGGAAGGGCCCTAAAAACCTTCCCCCAAAAAACCAATAAATCCCACCCAATTAACTTATTTCCATAAAAACTCATCAAAAAAAATCAATTCTCGGCTATTGTGGCAATTCGCGGCCATTGTGGCCATTTTTTTTTTTTTCTAATAAAAATGATTGGCTAAATTTTTTGGGCCAAGCTTTCCAAGAACCGGCTTTAAGACGGGCCTTGGAAAGACCAGCCCGCTTTGGCTAATCGAAGTTTTCGCCAAGATTACTTGGCAGGGTTAGATTCATGCTGCCGGTCCGGTAGCCCAAAATATCCACGGCCGTGTAAAGAAAACCCAAGGAGCGGAAAAACTCGGCCACTTTGGTTCTGGCTGAGAGATCCATGAGTAAGCTTAGGCCCTGGTCGTCGGTTTCGATCCTGGCCAGCTCGCCTTGGTCGTGAAACCTAACCCGGACTTGGTTTAAGCCCAGTTCCAGGAGATAGGATTCGGCTTGGTCGATTCGAGACAGCCTCTCGGCCGTAATCATTTCCCCGTAAGGAAAACGCGAGGCCAGGCAGGCAAAAGACGGTTTATTCCAGGTGGGTAAACCCAGCTCTTTGGAGAGGGTTCTGATTTCGGCCTTACTCAAGCGGGCTTCCCGAAGGGGGCTTTTTACGCCCAGTTCGTTTATGGCCACCAAACCGGGCCGGTAATCGCCCTCGTCGTCGGTATTGGAGGCCTCGATGGCGTGATTTAAGCCCTCGGCCTTAGCCACGGCCAAAATCTTGCCAAAAAGCTCTCGTTTGCAAAGGTAGCAGCGGTTGGGCGGGTTTTCGGAAAAGCCTTTTAAATTAAGCTCCTCCGAGTCAACCAAAAGATGTTTAAGGCCCAGAACTTTGGCCAAAGACACGGCCGCCCGGCGCTCCCTTTCGGGAAAACTGGCCGAACAGCCGGTCACCAGGACGGCTTTTTCTTTAAGGGTCTCGGCGCAGACGGCCGCCAAGTAGCTTGAATCCACGCCTCCGGAAAAGCCCAGGGCCACGCTGCCTAGAGTACTTAAATACTCTTTGAGCCGGGCTTGTTTGTCTAAAACCATTTGGGCAATCATGGCTTAATCCTTTTTTTGGGATGGAGAAAAAAAAACTTTTGGCCAAGGCCAAAAGGCTGAGTAGGGCAAGAAAAAAAATAGCCAAGAAAAAAATTTGGCCCCGGGCCAAAAAGATTAGCCGGCCGCCAAGATGGTGCCCCCACCCAAGACCAAATCGCCTTGGTACATGACGGCCGCCTGGCCGGGGGCCACGGCCTTTTGCGGTCTGTGGAAGATAATTTTTAACTCATTTTGGTCCAGGGGCAGGATCTTGGCCGGGCTTTCGGTTTGGCGATATCTGACCTTGACCCGGGCTTCAAAGGGCTGGCTGATTTTTTTTCCGGAAATAAGGTTAACCTCATTGATGATGGCCCAGTTGGAATAAAGTTCCGATTCATGGCCGACCACCAGGAGATTTTTTTCCGGGTCCAGTTTTAGGACATAGGTGGGCCGGGCCGATCTTAGGCCCAAACCTTTCCGCTGGCCCACCGTGTAATGGTGAAGACCCATATGGCGGCCCAAAAGCTGGCCTTGGCTATTGACGATGTCCCCGGGGTTATTTTTTATGCCGTATTTTTCCAAAAAAAGATCGTAGCGGCCCTCGGGGACAAAGCAGATGTCTTGGCTCTCGGGCTTATGGGCGTTAACGATGCCTTTGCTGGCGGCCAAGGCCCTGATTTCTTCCTTTAAGTAATCACCCAAAGGAAAGACGGTTCTGGCCAGTTCCCTTTGGTTAAGGCCGTATAGGAAGTAACTTTGATCTTTAATTGGGTCTCGGGCTTTTTTTAGATTAAAAAGGCCGGTTATTTCACACTTTTCAATCTTGGCGTAGTGGCCGGTGGCCAGTTTTTCACAGCCCAATAAAAGGGCCCGCTCAAAGAGTGGGCCAAATTTTAAAAAACGGTTGCAATCAACGCAGGGGTTGGGCGTTAAACCCTTGACATAGGCGGCCACGAAACGGTCGATGACCTGGGTTTTAAAAAGTAAGCTGAAATTATGGACTTGGTGATCGAAATTTAATTGCTGGGATACGGAGCGGGCGTCAACGATGTCCCGAAAGGAACAGCAGGATCGGCCATTGGGCTCAAGGCCTTCCGGAGATGGGCTGACCAGGTCCTCATCGATTAGTTTCATGGTAACGCCAATGACCTTGTGACCATGGTCCCGCAAGAGCGCCGCCGCGGTGGAACTGTCCACCCCACCGCTCATGGCCACCAAGATGGCCCCTTGACCCTTAAGATCCTCCGAAAACATGACTAGCTTTTTCCGCGCTTAAACTTATCCAAAAACATGGCCAGATCTGACCGCCCTTGAGATCTGTCAAAAACCTGGCTAGATCTGACCCCGCTTGAGATCCGCCAAAAACCTGGCTAGGCTTTACCGTACTTGATCTTGTCCAAGGCCCGGTAACGAAAATACAGATAAGTGTCGAAAGCCACCATGGACATGTTGATTAAATAAAAAATGACCACGTAGTTGACGTTGTGGCTAACGATTTTAGCCAAAACCCCAAAGACGTAACCAGAGTTGACGATAAATAAAAAGACCGGGGTGCGGGCCCGGCTGGATTTAACCCGTAGACTGTTGATGATGTTGACCGGCCAGGCTAGGCCGAAGGCCACCAGCATGCAACTTTCCAAAATATTAGCGTAATTAACCATGATTTAAAACTTTTGCCCCATTAATCTGGTTTACCTTTAAGTATTTTTGACGACGCTATGATAAAAAAGCTATTTTTAAATCATGATTTAAGGTCATTTGGATATTATCCAGAGAAAGGCCGCGAAAAGCTGGCCTTTCGCGGCCTTTTAAAGAAAATTTTTACTCAATGGGGCTTAAACGGTCGATGTTTTGGCCCCGAAAAAAGTCCAAGGCCGGCAAGCGGTTTTTGCCCTCCAATTGGAGTTCCGAGACAAAAAGTATTCCCTTGTTGGTGCCGATCTGCAGTCGGCCCTTGTCGTCTAGGCCCAAAACCTGGCCGGGTTCGGCGTGGCCGGGGCCGGAGCTGGCCTTAAAAAGTTTTAGGAGCTTTTCGCCCCAAAGGCACTGGGCCCCGGGCCAGGGATCCACTCCGTTAATCAAATGAGCCAAGGGTCCGGCCGCTTGGGTGAATTTTATATGGCCGTCGGATTTTTTTAGCAAGCGATTAATGGTGGCCAGGGTCTCGTTTTGCGGAACCGGGGTTAAGCGATCGTCTTTGATTTGTTGGATGACTTGCAACAGGAGTTTGGCCCCGATATGGGCCAGTTCCGTTTCCAGTTCGCCCGAACCCACGGCCTCGGGCACGGGGATGGCGTTTTGGGCCAAGATGGCCCCGGCGTCGACTTTAAGCTCCACGAAATTAATGGAGACCCCGCACATGTGGTCGCCCTTAATCAAGGTCCAGTTAATCGGGGCCGGACCTCGGTGTTTTGGCAAAAGCGAGGGGTGAATGTTTATGGGCGGGGTATAGCCCATGTTTAAAAGTCTTGGCCCCAAAAAACATCGGAAAGCCACCACCACCAAGAGTTCCGGCTGGGCCCTTTCGATTAGGTCGATGGTTTCGTGACTATTGACCGAGGAGGTCTCGTAAACTTTTAGGTCGAATTCCTCGGCTATTTTGCCCACCGAGGTGGTGGTAACGGACTGACCCCGTCCGGCTTTGGCCGGCGGCGAAGTTACCACCATGACCACCTTGTCAGGACTATCGATTAAGGCCCTAAGGGCCGGCACGGCAAAGCTGCCGCTACCAAAGAAAACGATTCGTAGGGGAGAAGGAGGGCCTTTCATAACGTTAATCTTTCAATCGCTAGTGGTTGACTAATTCGATTCATTAAGTGGTTAAATAGCTGCCGAAATACTCGCCGGGTAACTTAGGGAAGGGCTTTTTGGTCAAAATAAAATCCAGACCAAAAAAGATCTTTTATTAAAAAATCGCTTTGGCTAAAGGCCATTCGTAAGTTAAGAAAAAAAACGCATTTTCCCCGTAAAACCAAGGCTTTATAGGGAAAATGAGACTAGATGGCCGGTTCGCCGCTATCCGAATCCGGTGGGCCGCTCTGAGCCCCCTGGTCCAGGTTATCGACCAGCTGGCTTTCGGTGGCCGGCGATCTTTCGTTCATCTCTTCGAAGGTTTTTTGGCTGGCCGCTTTTTTTTCTTCTTTTTCTTTTTTCTTCCTGGCTTGCTTTAGGGACTTATCGTACATTTCTCGTTTTAAGAAGGAGAGGTGGTCGATAAAAAGCTTACCCGTCAAATGGTCCAATTCGTGTTGGATGACGATCGAATCGTGGTCCTCAAATTCATAGGTAAAGGGCTGGCCATCCAGGTCCTGGGCCATGATTTTTAAGCGTTGGGCCCGGGTGACGTTGGCCCTTAGGCCTTCCACCGACAGACAACCTTCCTCGGAATCAATGGTGCCGCTGTGTTCCAGGACCTTGGGGTTAACGAAGACCACCACTTCTTCGGGTAAAACCTCTTTGCTGGAGCCGAAGTTTACCAAAAACATGCTTAGGCTTTCTCCAACCTGCGGGGCGGCTATGCCGACGCCCTGGGCCGAGATCATGGTCTCGAGCATATTTTTGGCCAAAATGGCCAATTGGTTGTCAAAGACCGTGACTTCTTTAGCGACCTGCCTGAGTTTGGGGTCTGGGTATTTTAAAATAGGCAAAACGGCCATTTTTTCAAATCAAACCTTTGCAAAAAAAAGTGAAAAGGGGGGAGCTTGGGGCGGCCTGGGCCACTCCAAAGCCTTTGGGCTATGAAAAAAAAACTAGGCCTCAACTTCCGACAAATGGTTCTTGGCAAAATAAGAACCTTGGCTCGTTTTGGCTTAAACGATAAACCAGTGAAGGTCGTCCCTTATCGGAGTTTGCCGCCAAGTTTGGTCATTATATCTTATTCATAAGCCATTGGCAAACCAAACCTAATCGATAAAATTCTCGGTGTTCTTTTTATTGTTTTTAGGTCCGGCTCAAAATATTTATTCAGCCTACTTAAACTTATCAAGATAATATCTTTTATTAGTTAAAATACTTACCATGAAAGGACAAACATATCACAAATATCACTGCTGTCCAAGAAAATCTGAAAATACCCCGAAACCCAAGTAAATAGGTACCCTATATCGGCCAAAATGGTCGATTTGATTTCCCAACCCCCCCCTGGCTTGGCTGATACCAGCTGTCCAACAAACCTAGCCGGTCCGAGGTGGGCTGTTTTCTTGGAAACCCTTGTAGGGTAAGAGTTTTAGGTTTTCATGGGTTGTTTTCCTGAAACGGAGTGTCGCGGTACAGTCCATATCCTGCTGTCCAACAAAGTGGGCCAATCCCACTCGGGCAGAAACAGCTCGCCCACCCTTAGGCTTTCGGCTCTAAAACAAGAACCCAGGCCTAGGGCTTCCCTTTTTCGGTTTGCCTTTATTTTTTGGCAGACCTAAAGGGTTCAAATGATCGAACTGTTTTCTGTTCAACCAACCCATTAAATCTCTATGGAGGTGTAAAATTAACCGGATAACGGCTACAAGATGTGAGAAGCCCCAACTGACTTTAGCGGTCGCCTGCAGATACCTAACCAACAGAAAGGTTATCAAGGAAACGTAAACCTGAATTTTGACCGCATTAGCGCTGGTACCCATGAAAGACTTGACAGAAAGATGAGTTTTTAAGTCTTTAAAAAATAGCTCAATC
>JAITJP010000467.1 GCA_031278835.1 Deltaproteobacteria bacterium | reverse complement strand
TCTTAAACTCGGCCACGAGTTCCGGCGACATGACCCCGGGAATGGAGAGGAGATTTAGGACCATTTGGTGGAACTGGGGATTGTTGCAGGTGTGATCGCAGCAAGCCACGCCTCGCATGATTACGCTCATGGCGTAGTCTTTGGAGAGATCTTTTTGGACCTCGGGCGAGGCTTGCCAAAAGCCTTTGCGGACGCTCTCCAAGAGCCGCCCGGTCACCGATTGAAAGGCCCAGGGGTTTTCTTGATCCATAAATTCGTTTAAACCCAGCTGGTGTTTGTCTTCGACGTAAACGGCGTAGGTCTCGTTCCAGATCTCTTGGGAGATTTGCTCGGGCGTGGTGACCTGCCAGCCCCAGAGATTCTCAACGTAGTGGGCCATTTCCATGGCCCCGGCGTAATTTTCTTCCATCATGCCCTCAAGCCACTTGGGATTTAAGTAGCGGCTCCTGGCTTCTTGGCCCAAAAATCTAGCCACTTCGGTCATGGTGACTTGTCCAAAAAATCTCTGGTCAGCCAGTAAGGCTTCGGGGGCCTGGCCGGTCATGGATTCAATGGCCGAGGATAAACCGCCCAGGTACATGAAAACGTCGTCATTATCAAGGGCGGCGTAGAGACTTGAGGAAATGGAGTGCCAGGCCACTTTGGCCCCGGTGAGGTTCAGATCCAAGGCCTCCCGGGCCGGGGCGCCCCAATAGTCTTGGCCGTAAGCGTAGGCCGTGTGGGTTTTAAAGACCTCCGAGATGGCCGAGCGATCTTCCCAAAGACCCGAGGCCGAGGCCAGTTCCGAGACCCTGTTTCCATAAGCCCCGGGGGCTTCGGAGAAGATCCGAGCTTTGGAAAAACGCTGGGCCTCCTCGTCGGAAAAACCGCGATCGATTAGGGCCCGGTAATTGTTTTGATCGCCTAGTCTTACGAAATTATCAAGATCGTCTTGGGCGGCCGCCTGCCTAAAAGCTTGGTCAATAAAAAGCACCTTGTCCGGAAAGAGATCGCGATACAATCCGGAGATATCGACCATGACGTCTATTCTGGGGCGGCCCAGGCGGGCCGCCGGAATGGGTTTGGAACCCAAAACTCGGCCGCTTTCGCTCCAAATGGGTTCCACGCCAATTAGGTACAATATGGTCGATTCGTTTAGGCCTTCGTTTCTAAGGCTTTCAACGGCCCAGAGCACGACGGCCACTTTGTCGGGATATTTTTGGTTTTTCTCCCAATAATCTTTGATAATGCCCTGGGCCGCTTCGATGCCAAGGTTCCAGGCGGCTTTGGTGGGCAGGTAAGCCGGGGAGAGGCCGTAAAAGTTTCGTCCGGTGGGCAGGGCTTCTTGGTTGCGGATGGGATCATTACCCTCTCCCGAGGGCACGAAATGGCCTTCCAGGGCCCCCAGCACGGCTTTCATCTCGTTTGGCCCACTTTCTTCAAGATCTTTGGCTAATTGGGAAGGAGTTTTTTTACCACCGCCACCATTTAGGATGGCCTGGGTCATTTCCTCAAGGGCCGGTCCGGTCGGCGATCGACCAAAAGTATGTAGACCGTAAGGGATACTGACGTTTTCAAGGTATTCCAGGTAAAGAGACAGTTCGCTCAGCTGCTCGGGCGAGCTAAACTCTTGGCCAAACTCCTTATCTAGGCCCAAAACTTTGGTCATTTGGCCAATGGCCTCTAAATATTGAGGGGCGGTCGAGGCCTCCACCTTGGCGGCCTGATCATAGGAAGCCAGTAATTCTTTAAGCTTTTGATAATCGGCTTGGTTTCCGGCCGGAATCAGTAAGGGTATTAAGTGATCCACGACCACGGCCCGGCCCCTTCGTTTGGCCTGGAGTCCCTCGCCAATGTTGTCCATGATGTAGGGGTAGATATTGGGCAGATCCGTGCCCAGGACCTCCGGGGGATCCCAAAGGATTAGTCCGGATTGTTTACCGGGCAGCCACTCCTGGGTGGCGTGGGTACCCAGATGGATAATGGCGTCGGCCTTAAAACCGTGTTTAAGCCATAAATAGGCGGCGACATACTGGTGGTGGGGTTGAAACTTTTGATCGTGGTAGAGTTTAAGGGGATCGTCAACCTCGCCCCTGGCCGGTTCGGGTAACATGACCAAATTTCCGGCCTTGACCATGGGGATGATGATCCGGCCGTCTTTGATCATTGGCCCTGAATCCTGGGGACTTCCGGTAAAAGCCCCCCACTGTTCCACAATCGGGTCTTGAAATTCTTTAGGCAATTGGGCAAACCACTGGCCGTAGTCTTGGGCGGTCATGGTCTCGACCATGCCCGAGGACAGTAAATCGTCCAGCTCACCCGGGGCCCAGGAACCAACGTTACGGCCGCCCTTTAAGACCAAGTCTTTAATGGTTTCCTCATTTAAGACCAGATCTTTGGGTATGTCGTAACCGGCCTCCCGTAAGGCAGCCACCAATATTTCCAAACTTCTAAACACGTTTAAATAACTGGCCCCGATGTTCTGTTTACCCCGGGAATTATTGTAGTAAATGATGGCGATTTTCTTTTCAGAGTTGGGCTTGGCTCTTAGCTTTATCCAGTTGTGGATCCTGGGAATCAACCTCTCCAGCTGCTCATCGATTAGCTCATAGCGAAAGCTTAAAAGCCCGCTTTCCAACCTTTCCTCGATCTTGGCCATGAGTACCGTGGGTTCCATGGCCCCGGAAACCTCGGGGTTATCAAGATTCCAAACCACGTCCAAAGGCGAGATGCCTTGTTGACTTTCTTTCCATTGGTCCAGGGTTTGAGAATAAAGTTTTAAAGCGTTAAAAACCGGGATGTCAAGATCGGCTAAAGATAGCTTAATATCTTCATCATAGGCTATATAAAACTTTAAGGCAAAACTTAAGATGGCCGAAACCCGACTTTGACGATTTTTGTCCAAGAAAAAATTTTCCAAAACGGTTTGATCGTGACTAAAGGCCGGCATGGCGTTAAAACCGGCCGCCTCAAGCTTTAAAATCAACTGGTCCAGGGCTTCTTTTTGGCCTTCGATGAGATCGGTCGCGAAACACATGATACCCAATACCGGTTTACTGGAATCGTAATCCTCCCTTTGATGGTACCAAGAAAGATACTGATCGGCCGTCTCAAAGACCTTAGGGGCCATGGGGTGGTATAGGCCGTTACTTAATTCCGGTTCAATGGGGTCAAAAGGAAAATCCGGCACCAGCTCCAAAGAAATGGCCCGCTTAATCATGTTGGTTACGTTTTTTGAGGTCAGGCTATCGAAATAATCGGAAACTTCCTGGTTAAAGTCAATACCTTTCATTAACAAGGCCTTGTCATCTTTGGAGCCCCTAAGGGCGAAGACCTTAGCCCTTTCGGGAAGCCCCCGCTCGATTACGTAATCCGAGAGCTGATCGTCCATGACATCGACAATGACCAAGCGACTTTTGTCGAAATAATCGGCCATTTCGGGATTGTCTTGTAAATCCTTTAGGCAAAAAGATCTGACCGTCAGCCCCTCTGGGGCCTTAAAGGCCTCCACGGCCTTATGGATCATGTAGCTATCGGAATCGGTGATTAAAAGCGAAACTTTGTTTTCCTGTTCCGGACCGGCCCCGGCCGCCTCGGCCTTTTCTTCCAAGCCAGAATTCTCATCTCCGCCTGGGTTTTGCCCAAAAGACGGCCCAGAAATCATCAAAACTCCGATGAGTAAAAATAAGCCTAAAAACTTAGCCATAACCCCGTCCCTTTTTTGGCGATTTATTATTGACCAAAAAAAAACCCCTAGCCAATAATCCCAAAAACAAAAGCCCTTTGAAAAGCGCCCTTGGCTTAGCCCAATAGTCCAGGCTAAAAAACTGGCCCAACCAAAACTGGCCAAATCACCTATCTGGCCGCTCTGGCCACTCTGGCCAGAGTGGTCAAGCCAACCAAGCTCATTCGTCTGGCAAATAAACCATGCTGCCGTCTTCCAACCGGTAAGCCACGCCCAAACGAACGCCCCGGCCCTCGGCCTCGGTTTTGGTGACCCTGGTGGCCTCGAGGCGGTTTGATTTTTTGGTAATGATGGTCATCTCACCATCGGCCGACTCGGTCACCACGGTGACCTGACTGTCTTTGCTTAAAAGCTCTCCCATGCCCATGGCCGAAAGAAAACTAATCAAAACGGCCACGATAAAGACCAAAAATATGTCGATTAAATTTATGACGGCCAACATGGGGTCGTCGGCTTCCTTGATGTTTGAGCCCCCAGCCCCGCGGCGGAGGCCCCTTGATCTGAGCATGATTAATCGCCTTTATTTATGGAAAATATTTTTCTTTAGCCACAATACCAAAAGCCCAGCCGCCCACAGCCTGGGCCCCTACCCATCTCAAAAGTTGGCTGACTTTGGGCTTTTTAGGCTAAAGTCAAAGCGGCTCTGGCTTTAGTCGTTTCTGGGCCCGAGGCGTTTTTCCGTTCTGGCCGTTAAGACCAGTTCCAAGATCTCCAAATCGCCTTCCAGCCAACGGCTCCGGATTGAGTGAAGCACGAAAGCCGTAACCCCCACGGCCAGGCCCACGATGGTGGCCGTGAAAGCCACCACCAGATCGGCCGAGAGCCTACTCATGTCGCCTTGGCTAAGCCCGGCCAGACCCGTGCTCATAGGGATCAGGGTGGCGATTAAGCCGGTCGAGGGG
>JAITJP010000377.1 GCA_031278835.1 Deltaproteobacteria bacterium | reverse complement strand
GCTAGAGCCAATAATACAGAATAATGGTCAGAAATATAATGCCCTTGGTTTAATTTTATAGATGCTAAAATATCTAAATTACTATTTACAGATCTATTTTAAATATTATTTTAACCATTCTTAAGGCAATTAATATTAAATTAAAAAATTCAAAGTCATATAAAAATTTATTAACAAGGCATTAAAACGTGCTCAAAATCTCTTAAAATCTCTCAAAACCTCTCAATAGTTTATAGATACTTAGGCCTTCTTTGGCCCTTCAAAAATTAGCCCTAAGCAGCTTGGGCCAGGGCTTGGACCTGGTAAGTCCTTGAAATCACGCTTAAATTTGCCCAGCCATTACTCAAAAAAAGCAAAAAACGCGCCTGTAACTCCCTTAATAGAGATATTGAGATTTTTTTAAAAGTAAAGTACAATGTCTTTAATCAGAATTGAACCCAGCCAGGATTTGGATATTTTTCGCTTTTGGGAAAATTCCTTAAATCCCACGGGTTTTAGTTTTTGGGTTTTCCCTAAGGAGCGTTATTTTGTTTCAAAGCAATTCAAAAAATTCTCCGAGAAATAAGCCCAGGGCCGCCACTTCCGGCTCCTTTCCTAAGGGCTTTTTTAAGGGTAAATCGAAAAGATTTCCTAAAAACCCCACCGGCTTATTGGCCAATGAAACCAATAACTTCCTTGGCTTCATTATGGGAGACGAGATTATGGAATTATCTCAATCCAATTCGCCTTATCTGGCTTGGATTTTGGAAAATTATTTTGACCAGAGTTTTAGCCCGCCCCTCTATGGCCAGGCTTTGGAAAATTGTCTCCAAATCAAGTCTCCTCAAAATTTTAACCGTTTCCATGACCTTGAGGCCTTTTCGCGAAAAACCCCAAATTGGCCTTTACCTAGAACTGGTCCGCGATTGATTGAATTAATTGAATTTAAACTAAAGCACCAAAACCCGGCCACAAAATTTATTTCTTCAATTGATTACCAATTCGCGCCCTCGAAATTAAAAAAAAACCCCCACAAAATTCCCCATAAACTAAATTCCTGTCCTATAAAATTCCTAAAGGCTCATGATTGGCTATTATCCTCCCCCAAGACCTTTATGGTTAAGTGGGTGAAATCTTAGCTTTTGCTTGAATCTTTTTTTTTCAGCTTAATCGGCTGGCCTATTTTAGCCAGCCCATAGATCTTGGAGGTCTATCATGAAACTATCCACAATGCCCAGGTATGACAATGAATCTCGCTTACTTAGTAACTTTATACGTAAAAACCGGGAAACCTTGACGGTCAAAGACAAGGCTTGGCTTTTATATAATTTTTTTAAAGATCGTTTAATTTACGCCTCGGTTGACATCCCCAAAATAATTAAAAAGAATTTGGTCGAGGTCAACATGTTAACCAACATACGAGATTATATTATCACGGTAAATAAACGTTACGCCGAAACAAGTAAAGACAAAACCAACGAATTAATAAGCGTTTTTTATTCCGACCATGATTATGGAACACTGAGTTTGAGGCAGACGAAATTTTATCCAAAGGGTTTGCCTAAGGTTCTTATGCCCATCCCCAGCGCCACCTACTTTGGCCTTTTAAGCGAACTTGAACACGCCTACGCTTTTTACAATATCAACGCTCCTAAATCTCAGATAACCATCCACAAGGAACTCATCAACAATGTTTACCAGATGTTCCTTGACCACTCGGAGTTCAATCCTGCCCGTTCGGGCCTTTTTTCCAAGCCGACCAAATGCCCCCCGGAGCCCATCACCCTCGAGGATGCTCTAAAACAGCTTGAATTGGAGCCTCCGGAACTCCGTTTTCCCCATGAAGAAATCGATCCTTACTATGCCAATCAGTTAATCATTTACTGGGCCACGCGATTTGATTCCGAATCCTTGCCCAGGTGGATTAACAATTACACTTTATTTTTAATTCAACGTTGCAAATTTAATTACAACATCACTTCTCGGCTTCACCATAATTTGGTCTATGCCGACCCAGCCGTATTTCCTCCGCCCGCCCTGGACGAAAAACTTATCGGCAACTACGCCAATAAATCTGACCTTTGGCAAGTCCTTCAGCTGCCCATGGAATATCGTTTTGATATAGAAGTTCCCATGGAGTTTAGATTCAAACCTTCCCAGCCCAAGGCCGACCCTTTGGTTTTAAAGGACCAGGCGCCCCTGGTAGATTCTCAAGAATCGGCCCAGGACTGGGCCACCGAATCTCAAGAAGCCCTCCAGAGTTTGCCTGAAGAAGCTCAGGAAGACGCTCAAGATTTAGCCGCCGAATCTCAAGAGGCCGCCCAGAGTTTGCCCGAGGAATCTCAGGAAGGCGCTCAAGACTTAGCCGCCGAATCTGAGGAAGCCGACCAGAGTTTGTCCGAGGAATCTGAGGACCCGGTTCAAGCCTTGGCCGCCGAGTATGAAGCCGCTCAAAGCTTAGCCATGGAATCTCAAGATATGGCCCAAGATTTGGCCGCCGAGTATGAAGCCGCTCTAAGCGCCTCCGATCAATCTCAAGAAGCCAGCCAGAGTTTGTCTGAAGAATCTCAAGAAGGCGCTCAGGACTTGGCCGCTGAATTTCAAGCGGTCAGCCAAAGCTTGGCTAAAGAAAGTCAAGACACTTCAGACTTGGCCGCTGAATTTCAGGCGGTCAGCCAAAGTTTGTCTGAAAAAACTCAAGACAGCGCTAAGGACTTGCCCGCCGAGTATGAGCCCAGCGCTAAGTGCTATAGCGAAGAAATTCAAAATACCACCCATTATTTAGCGGTCAAGTCAGTTGACACCACGCCAATTTTGTCTGAAGAATCTCACCTCGCCAACCAATTCTCTGGTATTGAGTGGAGAAATATTGGCCAAGTTCAAAATACCAGGAAGATGATGACAGACGACAAACACCTCATGACCATGCTGAATGGGGCCAGAGCGCTGGAAATCGATCCTGAAAAAATCGACCAAGACAGGGCTACCCTATTGGTAGATATCGACAATAACCCTAGTCTCAACGAGAAGGCTAAAACCAGAGCCAAATCTAAGAACATGAAAGATTTCCTTACTGGCTTTACTGACCAATTGAAAAATGGCACCTTACGTTTATCCATCAAAGCCATTGGTAAAAAACAATTGTCTGACTCATCGGAAAATGAGCAAATAGTTGACGTTACCGAGCTCATTACAGGCCAGAGGAACGACTCGGAAGATACCACCCAAATCGTATTGCCCCCGTTTGAGTTTTTAATGCCGGATTTGGGTGTCCAATCTGAGTATAAGTTTAACGAAGATTCTGTGGGTGAATTGGCTAGGTTAATTGATTTTGACCTGGTCACTGATTCCGAGGATGAAGCCGAAGAGTATGACGATTCCGACCTGGACGAGGATTCCGAAGATGATTCCGAAGAGTATGACGATTCCGACCTGGACGAGGATTCTGAGGATGAAGATAGCCAACCATCCCTTTTAGCGGAAAGGCCAGAGGTTTTTATCGCCCAAACCCGGGGCCCGAGCGCCAAGGACCATGACAGCGGCGCCGATGAAACCACTTCCGAAGATGTTATCCAGCCCTCCGATTCGGTGACCATTTCCAGAAAAAAATACAATTCAATCTTACGCTTGTTCTTGTTCAAGAATAAATTGGCCGCCAGGAACAGACAATTACTCATTAAACTTGACACGTTAGAAGACGATTATGATGACCTGGAAAAAGATTTTAATAAGGCCGAGGAAGAGTTGAGAGAGGCCATCAAAGACCGAGACAAGGCCAAGAAGGAGCGTCAAGACGATTACGATAAACTGGTGGCCTTAAGCCTACAAAACATAGAATATGAACGCCTAATCAAGCCTAATCAGGAACAAATCGAAAAACAAGAAACAGAAATCGCTGAGCTCAAACAAAAAAACTATAACTATTCCGTGGAATTAGCCAAGTCCACGGAAATGCTCCAGCAGGCTTTGCAAGATCCCAACGCCCATTATCTGGAAAATTTGGAGCTTAGAAAACAGCTTGAAGACGCCAATAACACGGCCAGTAATTTGATGACTAATTTGTCTAAGAGAAATGACGCCTATAACGAGGTGGCCATAAAAAATCAGGAAATGAACAGAGAGGTATATGCCTTAAAAAACGATCTGGAAAACTCTTCGGAGTGGATTTATCCAGAAACTTTAACTGACGTGGTTAGGGCTGGAAAAAAATACTACGGCTCTAAACTAATCTTCCATGAAAGGGTCTATCAATCCATTTCTGCCTTTTCCGCGGCCCAATCTGAAAAAAAATACCGTCTCATCTCTGAGGCGGTAAAAATGATTAAGCACCTAGCCACCACCATGCATAAACTTAAATTTGAAGACAATAACTTATCCGAGGACGCCTTTACCAACACGACCGGTATCCGCTTTTCCATGACCGAGCGTAAGATCACCAAAAACGAAAAGCAAATTGAAAAGTCCAGAACCCTTAAGTACAATGGAGAGACCATTACTTTCTATCCCCACCTCAAGTCAACCGTCCAGGGGACTGAGCTTAGGGTTCACTTCCAGTTTCTGGAGAACGAAAAAAAGATCTTAATCTGCCATTTGGGAGACCACTTACCCACGGCCGGCACCAGGCAAAAAAGCTAAAGCCATAAAACTTAAGTATTTAAGTAAAAGCCAGTAAGCCTAATTGAGTGTATATCGAGTCCTTGGACTCGGTATACACTTTTTTGACACCAGGGGCTTGGTCCGATCCGGACCAGGAGGCTTTTGACGGCTACGTGGTTTTTAAGAAATGGCCTTGACATAGCCGTCAAGTTGCGGTAAGTTTTTAGGCCTCCCAGGGCCGCCCTGGGGAGCTGGCCGATTAATTTTAAAACCTATTTCTGGTTTTTTTATTAATCGATTCAAAAAAATGGTTCAAAATAACCGTCCCTCTCTGGTAAAAAAAAATTTATTGGCCAGCGTAGCTCAGTGGTAGAGCAGCTGATTCGTAATCAGCAGGTCAAGGGTCCGACTCCCTTCGCTGGCTCCAGTAATTTCAATACCTTACAAGATTTTGATGAGTAAGCCGCTTCCCAATGTCTAACCTATGTCTAACCTATCTCTAACCTGGATCGAAAAACGAAGGCTGGTTGGCCCGGTAGCCCTTTACATTAGGCTGATAAAACACTCATAAAAATGGCTTAATTTTTAATAACATCTTGGGATGGTTTTTTTAGGGCTTACGCGAAAAATTTCCGTAAGTCCTTTTTTTTAAGCCAAAGGCTGGCCCGGAAAATGGTTTTGGGCCCTGGCTATTTGGCCTAATTTACTTAAAAACTTATTACCGGCCAAAGGCGACTTTGGAGCGATGGGGATCTCTCCAAAGGCCTTTTCGGAGCCTAAGCATGGCTAAAAAATCCACCTCGGCCAGTAAAGGTCCTCGGCCGACCAAAATATCCAAAAAAAGCCCTGAGCTCGTTTCCGAGGTGGCCTTCATCGCCCCCTATCGGGCTTTGGCCGATCTTGGGGCCAAGGTGGCCAAGAGCTTAAACTGGCCCATCCACCTCAAGGTGGGCGATCTCTCGGCCGGCTTTTTGGAAGCCAAAGGGCTGATCGAGCGAGGGGTTAAGATGTTTATTAGCCGCGGGGGCACGGCCGGGCTAATAAAAAAACTGGGCTTACCGGTGGTCGAAATTGGGGTCAGCGCCTGCGATATTCTGGAAGGCCTAAACCAGTTGACCAAAAGTCGCCCCGACTTTAAAGGACCATTGGGGCTGATCGGTTTTGAGAACATCTTAACCAGCGCCCATCGCTTGGCCGGCATTCTCAAAATGGATCTGCGTTTGGCGGTCATAGGCCATGAATCCGAGGTTCCGGACCGCTTAAAATCCTTGATGGAGGCCGGGGTTGAGGTGGTTTTGGGAGACCAGGTGGTGACCGATCAGGCCGAGGCCCTGGGCCTTACGGCCGTATTGGTCCAATCGGGCGAGGACGCCGTGGCCGACGCCCTTCGGGAAGCCCGGGAAAGGCTAAACATGCTTAACCGGGCCGACCAAGAACATCGGCGACACTTGGCCGTTTTATCGCAATTCAAAACGGTTTTGGACGTTTTGGAAGATCCCGTTTTAATTCTCGATCAAAAGGCCGTGGTTCATAACCTTAACCAAGCGGCCATGAATCGTCAGGCCAACGGCCTGGACGGGCCCTTGGATCGCTTTGATTGGCAAAGCCTTCCGGCCTTTCGTCAAGCCTTTACCAGCGGTCGCCCCCAGGCCGATCAATTGACCATCATTGACGGCAAAAGGTTTTTGTTGGATTTTAGGCCCATTTCCCAGCAAACCGAGTCGGGCGGTTCTGATGACTTATTAATGGCCGTCATAGCCAGATCGGCCGAAAAAGTCGAAACCAGTGAACGTAGGTTACGGCAAAAAGCTTATCTCAAAGGCCACGTGGCCAGATACCGCTTTGAAGACATCGTCACTCAGGACGCGGCCTTTAAGCGCTTGTTGGAACTCTCAGCCGAGTATGCCCAGAGCGATTCGGCCATTTTAATCCAAGGCGAGAGCGGCACCGGCAAGGAGATGCTGGCCCAGAGCGTTCACAACCATAAGTTTGGCGGGCAAGTGCCTTTCGTGGCCTTAAACTGCGGCTCCCTACCGGCCACCATTCTTGAGAGTGAACTTTTTGGCTACGCCCCGGGGGCCTTTACCGGAGCCCTCAAAGACGGCAAAAAGGGCATCTTTGAACTGGCCCACGGGGGCACCTTGTTTTTGGATGAATTGGGCGAGATGCCCCTGGACTTGCAAAATCGTCTCCTTAGAGCCATCGAAGAAAAGGCCATCCTGCCAGTCGGGGCCGATCGACTGATACCGGTAAGGGTCCGGATACTGGCCGCCACCAACGTGAATTTAGCCCAAGCCGTGCGCCTGGGGCGCTTTAGAAAAGATCTATTTTTTAGGCTGGGCGTCCTGACCATTTCCATCCCGCCCCTAAGGGATCGCGGCCGAGATCCCCTAATACTTTTTCAAAAACTAACCCGAGAAATTAATGCCAATCTGGACCCCCTGTTTTGGGAAAACCCTAGGCTAAGCGGCCCCATCTTGGATCATCCCTGGCCGGGAAACGCCAGGGAAGTTAAAAACCTGGTGGAAAGACTTTCCATCATCACGGGCGGCTTTACCAGGCGCCTCAAAGAAGTCGAAACTTTGTTGGCCGAAGGCCTGGCCGCCTCGCGTCATATGGCCGAGCCCCCCAGTGATCTGCCCACCCCGGCCCTAAAAAGCCCTTTGGACAAAAGCGCCTGGCTTCAGGAAGCCTTAAGAATTCCCCGCAAAGGCGATTTGGCCAAGGAACTGGGTATTAGCCGCTCCACCCTGTGGCGCCGCCTAAAACGCCTTAATTCATAAGCCCAAGCACCAGCCTTAAAG
>JAITJP010000364.1 GCA_031278835.1 Deltaproteobacteria bacterium | reverse complement strand
TTTTCTTGTTTTTTTTCTTTTTTTGGCCAGGGCGCCAAATGGCCCCTAGACCCGTGGCTTTTTTTTGGGCGGCACGGGATCGTAGCCGCCGGCGCAAAAGGGCTGGCACCTAAGCAAGCGTTTTAGGCTTAGCCAAAAGCCCAATAAAAACCCGTGCCGACGAAAAGCTAAAATGGCGTAGGTGGAACAGGACGGGTAAAATCGACAGGTCGGGGGTTTTAAGGGCGAAATGAAACCTTGGTAAAATTTCAGAAGGCTTAAAACGACCAATAGGGCTAGGCGGGAAAGCGCGGAGCGATGCCCAGGCCCTTTTGCCTCCAGGTCATCTGGCTCCTCGGGCGGCCCGGGCCGCCCGGGGCTCAGGTCTGGCGAAATTGGGCCAGCCAATGGGTCTAAAAGGCCCTCCAGGGCCTGAGCCTTGCTTTGAGACCCCTTAAGGCTTTGGTCAGCCCAGGCCCCCTGAGCGGCTTGGGGAGCCTTTTCTAGGGAGACCTTTACTAAGGGGTCCTTTACTAAGGGGTCCTTTTCTTGGGGGGGCCGCTCAGCCATGGGGCAGCCGGTCCTCGGGGGGCTTTTGGGCCTTAATTCGCTTGGCCGCGCCGCTTAAAAAAGCTTTAATTTTAAGCTGATCCAGCGAGCTTTTTTTAAAGGGGTCACGATCTTTTAAGGCGATAAACAATAAATCAAAGCCAGAGGGCCAAGAAGCTTGGTTCAGACGAAAAAATTCTCTGGCCAACCTTTTAAAGCGGTTCCTGACCACGGACTTTCCGACCTTTTTGGTGGCCGTCACCCCCAAGCGATTAAAGGCCAGCCCATTGGGCTTGGCCACCACGAAAAAATCCTCGGCCTTGAACTTATACTGTTCTGGGCCGGACATGGCCGTGAAGCTTTTTCGGTTAAGTAACCTTAGCTTCTTGGGATAGGCCCTATTGGAATTTTTAATGGCCAAGGGGTGACCCCAATAAAAGGCCAAGGCTCTAGCCCAAAATCAGACGGCCAGTCTGACCCGGCCCTTGGCCCGGCGACGGCGAATAACCGCTTCGCCGCCTCTGGTTCTCATGCGCACCAGAAAACCATGGGTTCTCTTTCTTCTGACGTTGTGGGGTTGATAAGTTCTTTTCATGGCCTTCACCTAAAAATATGATCGCCCCAAGGCGAAATGGTTGTTATCTCTTGAAAATTATCTCGGCCCGGAAAGGTTAAAATTTCCCGGGAAAAAATTTAAGTTAACTTGACCATCTGGCCAAAGCAACTTTCAAGCTTAGGCTCTTTAAAACTAAGTCCAAAAAAAAAGGAGCCCTAAAAAAGCCAAGCCGCCCATTAACCAAACCTAAACGACTGTCTCACTCACCCCTGGCCTTTTCCAAGGCCTCGGACTTTTTCTTGCAATCAATGCAAAGAGTGGTGACCGGTCTAGCTTCAAGCCTTTTTTCGCTAATTTCTCCGCCGCACGACTCGCATATGCCGTAGTCGCCGGTTTCGATTCTATCCAAGGCTTCATTAATCTTGGTCAAGAGCATCCGCTCTCTCTCCCTTAACCTTAAAGTGAAACTTCGGTCTGATTCGATGGAGGCCCGATCGGTGGGATCGGGGTAATTGTCTGATTGGTCATTCATGTCTGAAACGGTTACATCGGCGTTTTGAAGAATTTCATCTCGTTGTTTAGACAATATTTCTTTGAAACGCGCCAATTGGACTTCGTCCATACTTGCCACCCGATACATCGTAAGAAAGTGTTTTTTTATGTTTCAGTCTGCCAGCTACCCTGGCAATCTGAATCAGTGATGATAGCAAATTTTCCCCATTATTGTAAAGGGAAAAATGAAGCCGGCCCCAAGGAGCCCATAAACCATGGCCTATCCAAGCCCCAATAAAGCCTAATTTCCCAACCCGACCAGCCCATGGCCGCCCCCCAAGCCCCCTGGCCCCCAAGCCAAAAGTCCCCAAACTAGCCCTAAAAAATTAAGCCCTGCCCCTTATTGGCTAAAATAAGCCCAGTAAAATTTATCCTTAGTCACTAACTATCGTTAAGCTTAAAATTTTACACTTCTTTAGTAATAAATTTACCCGCTTAATCAAAATCATGACCAGGGCCCTCTCAGGCCGGTAAATTTTTCCCGCCTAATATCATTTAATAATCATAACATATCCTATCCAATGGTAATAAAACCCATTAAAATCCCCTTCTAAGTCCCCAAAGTCGGCCTAAAAATCACCTCCAAGGGGCTCCATCCAAACAGAAATAGCAAAAAACCAGCCAAAAGCCAGCCCCACCGCCCCACGACCTAAGCGCCTGGCCGCTTAGCCGCCTGGCCTCCTAGCGCTTGACCGTTTGGCCGCTTAGCCTCCTGGCCGTTGGCTTTTAAGGGCCAGGATTTTTTGTGGGAATCGGGCGCTGTATTTTAGAATTCTCTTGACAAATTCAATTTCAGGCTTTAAACTGGAGCCAAAATTACGAAACAAACAAGCTTAATTATAGATATTAATATTCTCATCAGCCAATACACGTATTTATTTCTACCACCTGAAATTTTTATCACAATCTTTTTCTAAAATCCCCATCAAAAGAAATTTCTGGTCGCTTTTTAGCCAAAACATTTTCGCCTTTAGCTTTTTTCGTGCCGCCAGTTTTGGCTTTTCTTTTGGCGGGGTTAATTTATGGCTTGGCCAATGGCTCGGCCAAAACATTTCCTTATTTGAGTAAAAAAAATGGCCCCCCAAAAGGCCAGCTCCCCCCTAGCCCAATTGGCCCCAAGCCAATTAATCATTTGACTTAAATAGCCCTTCCTCTAAAAAAATGGCCACCACTGGCCTAAAGTAAATTTCTCAGTCGATTTGGTTTTGTTTCCCAGATAACGGTTATTCGTAATTTTCTATGATTAAAACGCTTTTAAATATCCCTAACCGAATCGTTTCGGCCACCCGCTATTCTTTAAGCGGCT
>JAITJP010000327.1 GCA_031278835.1 Deltaproteobacteria bacterium | reverse complement strand
GGGAATCGACAATATTCATTAGGTGTCCTTGGGTGAAAAAAAGGCCATGAGGCCGGGCCGGAGAAGCCCGGAAAAGAAAAAAAATGGTTTAAATAAGGCCCCAGTGAGAAATTTAACTTAAGCCTTTGAGGTTAAGATTTTTTAAGGCCTGGGTGATTTGCTCGTGGATGACGGCTAGGTCTGATTCGGCCTTAAGGCGTAGTAAGTTGGGGCCGGAAAAGGAATCGTAAATTTCTTTGACTTTTTTTAAGTATTCGGGGTCTTCGTATCTATGGATCAAAGGGCCACGGGCTTTTATTCTAGCGAAGGCCGCTTGGGGAGAAATTTCTAGGATGATGGTTAGGTTGGGTTGGGGAAAATGGGCGTTGGCCGAGATGATGGCTTGGGGGTCCTGGGCGCCCAGGAAGCCCTGATAGGCGGCGTTACTTAGGATATAGCGATCGATTATGACATGGCGGCCTGAGCCTAGAGCCGGGAGAATATTGGTGTCAACGTCCCAGGCCCGGTCGGCTAAAAATAATTCCAATTCCGTTTGCGGGTTAACCGGTTTGTGGGCCGTAAATAATTTTTGGCGAATGATCTGGCCGACTGGCCCCGTGGTGGGTTCCCTTAGTAGGAGCGGCTTTTGATTAAATTTCGATTCCAGGAATTGGGCCAAAAGTTTGGCCTGGGTGGTTTTTCCAGAGCCGTCCAGACCCTCAAAGGCAAAAAAATAGCCCAGGGCTTTTTCCGCGGCTAAGTGGTCTTCGGGCTCATTGGGCACTTGGGTAAACCTAAAGCCCTGGAAAAGGGGCCAATGACCGGGAAGGGGCCAATGACCGGGGCGGCCAAAATCCAGGGGAGTATTTTTTTTAAGATCTGGTTAATTAAGTAAATGGTTATTTGGGTAATGAGTTTTGATTTTTGTTTTTGATGGTTTTGGCCCATGGTTTTTCTATGAAAGTTGACCAGACTATCAGACGATCATTGGCTGGGCTGTTAAAGTTTTATCATGAGCGTTTTTTTGGGGCGCTTTTTTTTGTCTGGCCAAGCTTTTTATTGGGCCTCGCCCGAGGGCGGCAGCCAATTAAAAACTTTGTCAATTTCCACGGATTTGGTGGGATCGTTACTATCGGTCAGGGTTAGCCTAAGGACATAGGTGCCCGGGGCCAGGCCTCGGATACCCATGGTGCTGGCCACCATAAATTCGGTGCAAAAAGAACGGTGCCCGGCCATGACTTGAGCCGGCTGGGCTTCCCCGCCCAGGACTTTGCCGGAGGAATCAAGAATGTGCAGGGAGGGCACGATGGAGATATTGTAGGTGCCGTCGGCCCCTTTGGGTTGGGTGTAACCAATGGGCTCACAGTAGATAATGATGGGCTCGTCTTCGGTAAAATCCTCACCCACCTTGGGGGTATAAAAACCAAACTTGGTGGGCAGTTCCATTACGAAAACCACTTGTCTGATACCCAGTGGGGCGGAATTCCAAATGCTTTCTTCGGCTTCACGGATGGAATTTAAGGCCGACAAATTATCGGCCAGGGCGTGGGCGTCCTGAGCCCTGGCCAAGGCCGTCATGGTTTGGGTGACCCTTTGAGCCGAGGCCGGGCTAGCCAAGAAGGCGGTTAAGATGGTTAGGGCTAGGACCTGGGCGAAGATCCAGAGTTTGGTCATCTTGGGACGGGACGCGGACATGACGAAAATCCTTATTTTTTACTTGATTAATAAAAGGCCGGCCCGGTAAGGGGCCGGGCCTTGGCCAAGGGTTGGGAAATTAATTTGGCCCGGTTACTCAGTCTGGCTATCGCTTTGGGGAGCGCTTTCCGGTTCGGCCGAGGGCTGGGCTGGAGGTTCATAAAGGGCTTGACCCTGGGTTTCATCCGGGGATTCAGCCGGGGACTCAGCCGGGGAGTCAAAATTTGGCGCCGGGGCCGGTAAGGTCACGGCCGTGGTCGGGGGCAGCTGGCTTGGCTCGGCCGAATCAGAGACGGCGGCCGGGGCGGCCGAATCGTCAGAAGCATCGGTGGCCTCCGAGGGCGCCGAGGGCGCCGGGGCAGGGCCTTCGAGGGCGCCTGGTGGAGGGGGGCTTTGGTCAGAACCTGGGTAGCCTTTGGGCAAAGATAGGTCAACTTGGCCGGTGGCCAGGTCGTAGACGCCGCTAAGGATAAGCAGTTTTCCGGATTGTACGGCCTGGTTTATGACCGGGCTCATTAGGGGCAGTTGTTCCCTAAACATGACCGAGGAGAGTTCCACGGCCGTTTGAAGTTGTCTGGCTTGGTCAAGATTTTCCACGGCCTTGGCCACGGGCGAGAGTTTTCGCAACAATTGTCCCAAGGCCCCGGGCTCATCGGCCCCGGTTACGGCGGCGGAAACGGCCCCGCAGCTGGTGTGGCTAAGAACCAAGATAACCGGGACATCCAAATGGGCCACGGCGTACTCCAAGGAACCTACCTGATCAACCCCGGGCACGGCTCCGGCCGCCCTAATGACGAAAAGATCCCCAAAACCCAGGTCAAAAATTTCCTCGATGGGCATGCGGGAATCGGAGCAGGCCAAAACCGCGGCCATGGGGGTCTGGCCTTTGTCGGAGAGGCTTTTTAGGCGATCCTTGCTCTGGTTGGGATGGGTGGGTTGGGCGGAAACGAAACGGGCGTTCCCATCTCGCAAGGCTTTAATGGTTGACTCGATACTGTTTGGGTTTTCGAGGCTTTGACCGTCCTGGGCCGCCAGGGCCGGGCTGGAAAACAAGGCCACGATTGGTAGGAGGGCGACGAAAAAAAATTTATTGACAAGGAGATCTTCGATGAATACTTTAAAGGCTTCAAACATATTTTCGCTCCACAGGCTGGTCCCGGCTAATACTGTGGTCATGAGAGTTAAGATTACTCGCGTTGACCGGTGGTTAAATCTAAACTGTTTTTACGAGGTAAAGCCCTCGTAACTGTAATCATGGTCGATCAATGGCTAAATTTTTGCTAACCCCCCTTTAGGCTTTTCGCCAAATTAGGCCTCTGGCTAATTTCTAACTAGTTTATAAATTGACATATTAAAGCCAATAAATCGCGGCCTTATTAACCTCCCACCAATAAGGCGCCTAGTCAAGGCCTTTTGCCTTTTCACTCTTTGATTCTACCCAAGTGAACTGTCTTATGTCAACCAAGACCAGGAGAGACCCAGAGAAAATTTTGGTTTTTTTTAGCCCCTTTTAACTGGTTTAAGTTTTTAAGGCCAAGATAAAAAAAAAGCTTTAAGCTTGGGCCAAAAAAAGGATTTATTTTAAGGGTCAAGCCCCAAAATGGGCCGAGCTTTTAGGCCTGGCCGGGCGGGCTAAGCTCAAGGGCCAGGTTATCCGAGCTTTTAAATAAAGATTTTATGAAAGCCCAGGCCTTAAGGCCGCCCTTTAAAAGGCCAAAGTTTTCAATGGAATTGGCCCGGAGTTGCTTTTTTAGGTATTCTTCATGGCCTTTTTGTTTTAAACGAAAGAAAAATAATTGGCCGTAACCGCCCGTTGGTTTTTGTAAGGCCAGGATGGGGGCGGTAATGGTTTTGCCGATGACCAAGTTACCCTGGATGGCCACTGTTTTTTTAAAAAACAAAAATCTTTTGTGAGTGAAAAACAATTGGCCATTTTTAAAAAAAAGTTGGCCCAGGGTTCTTTTGGGAACTTTTATTTGTTTTCTGGCCAGGGCCCCGGCAAAGGCCGGCAGTCCGGGGCAACCCTCCGAGCTAAGATCCTCTTGATCAATATGTCGCCAGCGGCGAAAAATCAAATCAAAAGAAAAAAGGCTGCCCCAAATAAACAACCTAAAAGACCAGCCCATCACCATTAGGCAAATTAAAATCACGGCCAAAGAGGCCAAAAAGCCCAAAAAGGGATGGGCCAGACCCAGACCGGTCAGGAGGCCAACCAGGGTCAGCCTAAAGCCCTTGATTATCGGGGCGGCCAGGCCCGGGGCCAATAGGCAAAGCACATTGGTGGCGTTGGAAACGAGCCAAACGGCCAAAAAAATGACCGCCCCGCCAATGGTCG
Organism: Deltaproteobacteria bacterium; assembly: GCA_031278835.1. Lineage (GTDB taxonomy): Bacteria > Desulfobacterota > Desulfarculia > Adiutricales > Adiutricaceae > JAIRNQ01. The sequence continues at coordinate 9,602 of JAITJP010000327.1, read as the reverse complement.
ATAGGGCCGAGGCCAAAGGGCGAAGTAAGAGCTGGGAAAAGCCAGCTTCTGAAGTTGTGGCCAAAGCCTTTGAAGTTAAGTCGCTGGAAGTTAAGTCGCTTGAGGCTAAGGCTATTGGGCTTTGAATTATCGGGGCCAGGGAATTTAGGGCCGAATCAAGGGCCGGGCTTAGGCTTTGGGAAAGATCGGGCACGGCCGAAACAAAGGCCAATAGGCCCAGAAGTTTCATAAAACCGGTTTCCCCGGCCATGAGGAATTTTTGGGCCGGCTCAAAGGGGATAAAATCTTTGCCTAAAAATAGGGCCAAAAGAAGGCCCAGGCTCAGTAAAAACTTCCAAGTGGAATGCCAGGGTAACTCGGCGCCTTTTTCGGCCCGGAGATTATTTATCGTGCCCCGTATGAGCATGGTAAGTCCGGGCGTAATGGCCAGTCCCGTGGTCGATTGAATCTCGTCGCTTATTTTATTTATTAAAATGTCCTGGCCGGGCTGGTCGTCTTGGGCCATCAGGGGACTGGCCTGGGTCAGGAAAAACAAGGCCAACAAGGCCAACAAGGCCGTTAAGGCCGTCAGGGACAAGGGGCCAAGCTGATTGGCTTTGAAAGAATATTTAAGTTTTTCATTAAAAATCATAATCTGGACTGATATTTTTTTTCAAAAAAAATAAAATTTAAGGCCAAAGCTGGGCTTGGTCTTAAATTTTCGCTTTGGTTAGGTCAGTTTGGGGCTTGGGGATTTTGATAAACCTGGTCATGATTAGGGAGGCCAAGGCGAAAACCGCCCCCATGAAAAAAGGGATACTTCTATCGACCATCCAGAGAAGCCCGCCAAGAAAGGGCACGGTTACGGCCACGATGTGGTTTACGGTAACTCCCAAGGCCATGCTGGGGGCGATGTCTTTGGGATCGGCCACTTTCTGAAAATAGGTTCTAATGGAAACGGTAAAGCAAAAGGAGATTTGATCCACGACAAAAAGCACGGCCGCCAGTTTGGCGCTGTCACAGACCGTATAGGCCAAACAGAGAAAGAAAACGGCCAAGTATTTAATGGTAAGAAGTTTTTTTTCACCCACGGCGTTAATGGCCAAGCCCATGTAGGGGTTTAAAATCCAATTGATGAGATTATTTAAAAGTAAGAGTAAGCTCATCTGGAAAAGGGAAAATTTAAAATACTCGACTAATAGAAAAATGGCAAAAACGTTAAATATCTGCCTTCTGGCCCCGGAAAGACTGGTTAAAACGTAAAAAAGCCAGTAGCGGCCTTTGACGATAAGCCCGCGCCTTTGGATAGGTAAGCCGGTTCGATCCGGCCGATTAAACAAAGACCAAAGGCCCACCAGCACGGCCACGCTTCCGGCCAAGCCAAAGAGAATTTTGTAGTCAAGTCTTCCGGCCAGGGCAACTATGACCAGGCCCATGGAAAAACTACCCATGGCCGTTACGGCCCTGAGTCTACTTAAGACCAGGGGCGTTTCTTCCAAGGTAAAGTATTGTAGGCCCAAACTTTGATTGATGGCCTCAAAATAATGAAAGCCCAGGCTTAGGGTAAAGGTCCAAATGAGCTGACCCCAAAAGGTCGGAAACCAGCCGGTAATCATGACCCCCAGGCCGCAGACGATTACGGCCAGGGAACAAAGGGTGTTTTCGCTAATGAGTAATAGCAGGGCCACCACCCCAATGGACAGTAAGCCTGGAAGTTCCCTGACCGATTGAATGAGGCCGTTTTCCTGGCCCGATAAATGAGCCATCTCAACGGCGAAGTTGGTATACAAGGCGTTCCAACCCAAAAAGGCGGCCGCCTGGCCAAAGGTCAAGACCATGAGATAGGTGTATATGGGCCTTTTTTTTAATTCATTAAAATCGACCACGGCTTGGTTCCTAAAATTTTTTTTGGCTATCCGGCTGGGCGGTCCAGGCTTGGGCCGCTTAGGCCTTGGGCGGGAAATGGCCTAGGCTTTGGCAAACTCGCGGCCAAGGGAGAGGCCATTACCGGAGGGGAGATTTTTTATGGGGCTGGCACCTAAGAAAAAAAAGTAGTTTTTTTACTTGGCCCCATGGTCCAGAAGGCGTCTGGACAGGGCCAGGGCTTCGGGCGAGGGTTGGGCCCCATCGAGCATTCGAGCCAGTTCCAGTTCCCTTAAATCTCGATCCAGTTCGGTGATGGTGGTTTCGGTCCGATCGCCGCTTTGGTCTGGGCTTTTGGCCACCAAAAAATGTCGGCCTGGAAGCGAGGCCATCTGGGGCAGGTGGGTTATGACCAGAACCTGTTGCCTGGAGCAAAGTTCGGTCATCTTCAGGGCCACGGCCTCGGCCGTTTGGCCGGACAGGCCGCTATCGATTTCGTCAAAGACCAGGCTTTGATCGGAGCGGGGCTCTTGGGCGATTTTTAGGGCCAACATCATGCGGGATAGCTCACCGCCGGAGGCGATCTTGGACAGGGGCTTTAAGCCCTCCCCGGGGTTGGGGCAAAAAAGAAAGGAAACCAGGTCGGCCCCCTTGGCCCCGGCCACTTGGCCAACCGGGCGTCTGGGGGCTTGGCCCGGCTTTTGGTCCGGGTCAGGGCCCGGGCCCTCCAGGGGGCTGACCTGGATCTTCATGGTAAGTTTGGGAAAGCCCAGGACCTTAAGGGTTTGGGTAAGATTTTCGGCCAGGCTCAGGGCGGCTTTTTCCCGGGAAGCCCTGAGGGCCAAGGCGGCCTCCTGGGCCAGGCTTATGGCTTGGTTTAGAGATTTATTTAGTTTGTTTAACTCAAAGGCGGCCGAATCCAAACGGGCCAAGAGGTTTTGATTGGCCTGGCCCTTTTCTATAACTTCTTCCAAGGTGGGGCCGTATTTACGCTTAAGTTTGGCCAACAAACTTAAGCGCTCTTCCAGGTCTTCAAGCTCCTGGGGGCCCGGGCCCAGATCTTTACTCATCCGGTATAAGTCCTCCGAGAGGTCGGATATGAGGGCGGCGGCCTGGGAGGCCGTTTCGGAAAAGGGCGTAAACCTCTCGTCTAGGGCCGAGAGTCGGCCGACCAAACCCTCCAGGCGATCGATTTGGGCGCTTAAGCCAGTCCCCCTGGCCCCGGACATGAGTTCCAAGGCCTCGGATAAGATTTTGGTCAGTTTGCCGGTTGACTTGGCCGTCAGCTTAAGATCCATGAGTTCTTGGTCTTCGCCCAGCTTTGGAGCGGCCTTTTGAATTTCCTTGAGTTGATATTCCAGTAATTCTCGCTTTTCCGACCCCAGGTTAACTTCGTTTTCCAGGTCAGCGATGGCCGTTTCCAAGGTCTCCCTGTCCCGGTGGGCTTGGTTCATTTTAGCCAAAAGCTCTTGATGCCCACCATAGACGTCCAAAAAGTCAAGCTGCTTGGCTTCCCTGACCAGGCTTTGCTGATCGTGCTGACTGGACACGGCCAAAAGTTCTTCGCCCAAGGCGGCCAGTTTATTTAAATTTATAAAGGAACCGTTTAGATAAATCTTGGAGCGGCCGTTGGCCCCGATGACCCGCTGGATAATGATTTCGTCGGTGGCTTCCAAGCCCATTTCCGAGAGCAGGTCGGAAAAATCCTCGGGTCTTTCCAAATGAAAAAGGGCCTGAACCCTGGCTTCTTCTTCACCGGCCCTGACCAGATCGCTTGAAGCCTTGGCCCCTCGAATTAAACCCAGGGCCCCGGCCAGGATACTTTTTCCGGCTCCGGTTTCTCCGGTCAGGATATTGGCCCCGGGGCCAAAGGACAAGGTCAGATTTCTGATTAAGGCTAGATTTGAGACTTTTAATTCCGCCAGCATCGGTTTTTATTCACTTCAGGTAATGACGATTCGGTCATGGAAAAATTTCCAAAACCTAAGTTAGCCCCCTTGGACTTATTTTAGGAAATAGGCCCAATAAAAACGGGGCTTTTTTTGACCGGATTTAGGGAGATTGATTAAGCCCAAAAAAGTAACCCAGACCTGGGTCAAAAAGGGGCCCGTAAACGGCCAAAAAGGGGCCTAGGAGCCTTTCTCGGTCAAATTGAGATAAAAAACCCTAGGGTCAGTGGCCAGAGGGGCTCTGAGAGGCTCTGGGGGGCTCTGAGGGCCAATTAGGCCAATAGGGCTTTTTGGGGCCTCTTGGCCGACTTAGTCGGCCCCGGTGACCCGGAGGACTTCTTCGATGGTGGTTTTTCCGGCCAGCATTAAATCCAAGGCGTTTTCTCTCAAAGTGGTCATGCCCTCGGCCCGGGCCAAGTTTTTTAGGTCAATGGCGTTTTGATTTCCTTCCAAGATTAAGGTTTTCATGGACGGGGAAATGGACAGGACCTCGACCGTGGCCAAACGGCCCAGGTAACCGGTGTTTCGACACTCTTCGCAACCGCGGCCGTATTTAAGGTTCAGATCGCCTTGGGTGATAAAACCAAGTTCCAGGGCCATTTTTTCGGTCATGACGTAATCGTCGGAGCAGTAAGGGCAGATGCGCCTAACCAAGCGCTGGGCCATGATCCCGACAATGGTTGAGCTGACCAAAAAAGGCTCCAGGCCCAGTTCCACCATCCTGGTCACGGCCGAGGGGGCGTCATTGGTGTGGATGGTGGACAAGACCAGATGGCCGGTCAGGGCGGCCTGGACGGCGTTTTCGGCCGTTTCCTTGTCGCGCATTTCACCGACCATGATGATGTCCGGATCTTGGCGTAAAATGGTCCTGATGATGCTGCCAAAGGTAATGCCCACCTTGGGCTGAACGGCGATCTGGTTAAACTGCTCGTGGATCATTTCAATGGGATCCTCGATGGTGGTGACGTTAACCGCCGGGGTGGCCAATTGCCTTAAAGTCGAATAAAGGGTGGTGGTTTTGCCGCTACCGGTGGGCCCGGAAACCAAAATTATGCCGTGGGGGTTGGCCGTAAACTGAGACCATTTTTCGTAATCGGCTGGATTAAAAAACATGGATTTTAGATCCAAAAACAAAGCCTCGGGATTTAAAATTCTCAAAACGGCCTTTTCCCCAAAGGCCACCGGCACCGTGGAGACGCGGATCTCGGCTTCCCGGTCCTTATGGGCGATCTTGATACGGCCATCTTGGGGCCTTCGCCTTTCGGCGATGTCAAGCCTGGAGATGGTTTTTATGCGTGAAATTATGGCCGAATGAATGACCCCGGGTAAGCGATACATGTCGTGCAAAATGCCGTCAAAACGCATCCTGACCAAAAGGTGATCCCTTTTTGGTTCCAGGTGTATGTCCGAGGCGTGGCCCTCAAAGGCCTCAGCGAAAAGCAAATCCACCAAATTTTTTATATGCTGGTCATCATCGGAAATTTCGGCGGCGTTTTTTAATTTGACGTATTGCTCCAGGTTTGAGACTTCCAAGCCCAGCGAGGAGCCGCCTTGGTAAAGCCCGGTGGCCCCTTTGACGGAAAGGTTAAAGGCGTAAATGTCGCCAATAAGCCTTCGTAAATTAGTTTGGCTTAAAATTACTGGCTGAATTTTTAAATTAGCCACCCGCCTGACGTCATCCAAGACGGCTTGATAGAAGGGGTGACGCACCCCGACCTTAAGGACGCTGCCCTCCAGGCCCAAAGGCAAGACCAAGTGCCTATAAGCGAAAGATTTGGGCAAAAGCCTAGTCACGTATTCTATGTCAAGCTCCCTTTGCTCAACTCTTAAATAGGGCAGCCCGCTATCCTTGGCCATGAGGTGGGCCAAAACGTCATCGTCAATCAAGCGCCCCTCGGCCGCCCCAATCAAGGGCAGCTTTAAACTTACCACGTAATCCAAGGGATCCGATTGAGGCTGCCCCTTACCCTCGGTGCCAGCCCGCTTGAGGTTTTTAAAGGCCGCCCCATACTCGGCCAGCAAATTAAGACTCTGCTGGTGCCCAATAAGCCCGGCGTTTAGCAAAAGATTTAATAAGTATTCAAGTGAAAACTTGCCGTTAACGGCTTGGACCATACCCTTCACCAAAAAATTTATCCCATTCTAGCCAAAAGCCCCAAAGTTCCTCCCCTTCCAAAAGGTACCCCTGGCTAGCTTATTTTGTTTGTTTGGTTTTTAGCCGCTTTGGTTTTTTGCTTGATTTTTTTTCTTAAAACTCCAGCCAAAATTTCTCCCCAACCTGGCCTAATTCTATTTCCCAAAGCCGCCTAATAACTTAGCGCCAATCTAGGCCCCCCAGCCAAAGCTCCGTCATCAGGATGACCTTTGGGCGGGCCCGACAATGGCTATTGGGCAATCGGCGTCCAGACGATATTACTACAATTCGGACTTCTTTTCCATGACAACACAAGATTGTGTATGTTTTGGGCCCTCAAGGTGGTCATGATTAATCATGGGGCCTGATTTAATGATTGGCCCAAAAAAAACTAGCCCAAGGCCTGGGCCCCAAGGGCCAAAAAAAAACCAGCGGCTGTTTTTTTTAAAGCCCGAGGGGCGGGAAATAAAAAAATAAACAATAAGTCTAAAGCCTTATCTAAACAAAAGAACTCTGGCCTAGGCAAAATCTCCAGGCCCGGCCCTTTTTTTCTTTTGGCTCAAAAAACTCGCCCCGGGCTCAAAAGCCCCAGCTCCGAGCCCTGGTTTGGCCAAGGGTGAGCAAATCAGGCCCGTTAGTTTTTTGGCTGATCAGGCTATTGAGTTAAACAGGTCTTTTATATTGGTTAAGTCTAACTAATGGGTGATTAAACTTGGAAAAATATAACTTAATTTCTGGTATAGATTAAGTAATTTCCTGTACTTTAGTTGTCATGAAAAATATTTTTTCTAACGTCAATTCGCGGCTAGACGCATGCTGATCTATGGCAATGTTTAAGTATTTTCGTTCAGAAATTACTTGATACAAATATATAAATATAGTCTTAAGTCAAGATTTTAAATATCTTTTAGGTTAAATTTTGTTGTCGTTTAGGTAGTAGGGATCCAGATTAATTTCGAGACTTTTCGGCATATTATCCGACAAAAAAGAGTATTTGGCCAAAAAACTAACAATCCAAGTTAACTATAAATTACAGTCTCTAGGGGTTATTATTACGTAGTTAAGATACTATCATAAGCTATATTTAAGGCCTAGTTTTTCATGTCATGAAATTCTTGGTTTTGAGGCATAAAACTCTTGCGTTTTTTTACCAGTTGGTGTTATTATGTTTAATACTACCACAGGACCAGACCCAAAATATAGGCTGGCCAACGACTCGGGATGAACCTGAGCTGTCCGCTAGGGTTCCCTTTTTTGAAAACAAGTAAGAGCCTTTCTGGCTTACCTCAGACCTGAGGTCCTTAGTTTAAAAGCTGGCGCTTTTAAACTTGACCGCTGGGGGCCCCTAAACTGTTTTTTACCAAGCTGGTTTTATCGCGGCTGGTTTTTACCAAGCCCAAAAAGCCAAAAGTTTTATTGGCTAGATAACCCCGTTCCATTACCGCCGTTCCCGCCAAAGTTTTCGCCCCACAGGCCAAGATTTAAAGTTTGTTAAGCGCGGGTCAGGTGACCTTCCAAAAACTCCAATCTTCACAATATGGGCCTTCGCGACCACCCATTTTGTTTAGGTAATGGTCAATCGCGTTTTTTCATTGACTCGATTTGATTTCGGGTCTCGGTTAAGGAGATTTGCCCATGATCCCAGGCTCGTTTGGCATGGAAAGCGTCCAAGACTTACTTAATGTGGCCATTGAGGCGGCCCGGGCTGGGGCCGCTCACATAGTTGAGGGCTATGGCCGGGTCTTGGACGTTAAACAAAAAGGTCCCAATGAATTCGTCACCCAATATAAGATTGACGCCGAAGAAATCATCCGAAAAATCATAAAAAAGAGTTTTTCCGGCCATTCTTTTTTGGCTGAGGAAGGGGGGCTCCAGGAAGCCAATTCTCCCTATCGTTGGTATATCGATCCCTTGGACGGCACCATCAATTACACCAGAAGCCATCCCTTTTTCGCCGTGTCCGTGGCTTGCTGCGCCATTATCCCGGGCCGGGCCCCCAAACCTCTGGCCGGGGTCCTGGTGGCCCCGGTCTTAAGGGAGTCCTACTGGGCTTACGAAGGCGGCGGGGCTTTCCGGGGTCAGGAGATCCCGGGTCGAGGCTATATTGAAGAAAAAATCAAAGTCTCAAACGTGTCCAATGCCACCGAAGCCTTGGTTTGCACGGGTATTCCCGACTACATTAAACGCACCGAACCGATCATGGCCCCCATCCGCAAGATTATGCCCAAGATCAAAACCCTGCGCCGGGACGGGGCGGCCGCCCTGGACATGGCTTACGTGGCCAGCGGGCGGGCCGATGGTTACTTTGAAATTGGGACCAAGGCCTGGGATCTGGCCGCTGGTCTCCTTTTGGTGGCCGAGGCCGGGGGTACCATTACCGACCTTGCCGGAGAGCCCTACGTTTTGGAAAAAAGCGACAGCGTTTTGACGGCCAATCCCTTATTCCATCCCACCTTGGTAAAAATTTTAAAGTGATTTGAGCTCCCCAAAATAAACAAAAAAAGCCAAATAGAAAAAAAAAGCCTGGGTTTTTTCGGCCCAAAATTTTCCCAAATAAGTTTTTAAGTCAAAGACAAAAAAATGGCCAAGCGCTTCAGGCCGCTTGGCCATTTTATTTTGGTTTTTTGGGCCCAAAAGCCCAAACTCTTGGCCCGAAAAGGCGGCTTAGAAAAGACCCAGGCCCGAGAGCTCCTCGCCGGCCAAGATGCGATCGATATCCAGGAGGATTTTGACGCCTTTGCCGATTTTGGCCATGCCCAGGATATATTCGGTGTTTAGCCGAGAACCAAAGGCCGGGGCGGCCTCGATCTCGTCGGCCTTGATATTAACCACCTCGGAAACGTAGTCAACCACGATTCCGATATGGATGAATTTTTCGGGGTTAACGACCACGTCCACGACGATGATGCTGGTGCGGTCGGTGTATTCGGCCTCGCTCATGGCGAATTTTAGCCTAAGATCGACCACCGGTATGACTTTGCCCCGCAGGTTAATCACCCCTTTGACAAAGCTGGGGGTCTGGGGCACCGACCTGATGGTCATCATGCCGATGATCTCGCGAACTTTAAGGATACCTATGCCGTATTCCTCGTTGGCTAGGGAAAAGGTCAAAAACTTGCCTTCTTGTCCGGCGGCCCGGCCTTTGTTGAGCTCGGGTTGGCTTCTCGCTGAAGTGGCTGCGCTCATATAATAACCCAGGTTAAGCCCCTAATGCGGTATTGGGGGAAGAAAATTGTTAAATCAAAAAAAAACCGGACATTTCCACCGATAATCCTTCGATAATCCTTAAGGCCGCTTAAAAACTGGTAAAGTTACCGTCTCAAAACAGACGGCTTCCCATAGACACTATACGATAATTAAGACTTTAATACAAATGGCCTCTGGTTTGGTCGGTTTTCAGTAGCTTTCAGACGCTTAGCTCCAAGCCAGAGAAAAACATTGATAAGTTTATTAAAGCCCTCAAGAGCAAAAATAAAGCTTATTTAAGCGACGATAAAACGAGTTCCTTTAAATAACAGTCGAAATTGATTTTTTTTTACTAAGTGGCCCTTCATACGGCTAAATAGCCGCTAAATTTAGCTTTTTTACTAAGTGGCCCTTCATACGGCTAAATAGCCGCTAAATTTATATTTTTTACTAAGCAGCCCGTCATACGGCCAAATAGCCGCTAAATTTAG
>JAITJP010000265.1 GCA_031278835.1 Deltaproteobacteria bacterium | reverse complement strand
GCTAGATGGGCTTTTTATGTCCTGGGCGGCCGGCTGGGCCAGATGAATTTTTGTAAAAAGCCCGGCCCCATCTAAGCGCCCTGGCTTGGAGCTTAGCCAGCTTCTACTTAAATACTCATGAAAATCCCCCAAGCCAAACTGGGCCATTTTTTCCCAAAGGTCCCAGGGCCTGGGGAAAAAAATCTCGAGGGGTAAAAGGCAGCTTATTTGTTAAAAATCATAGTGATTATGGATTTTTAAAAAGGCTTTTTTGGCTTTTGGCTCCGGACCATATTGTTCCTATTTGGATATATGGGTTTTTCGGTTGACAAAAGCACTGTTTCTTAATATACTTTCATAGTCGTTTTTCGATATTTAACCATTTACCCTAGAAATTTTCGAGTGAGGCCTGGGCCTTTGGCTTTTGGGTTTGGCCTTTTAAGTCAAAACCTGGCTCCTTTTGGCTCGGTTTTCCATTGAATTTATTTTTTTCTTAGATCCAGACCAATCCAGGTCGGGGATCTTTTTGACCGCGGGCGCCCAGAAGGGCCATGAGGGAAGACAGTTAGATTCTGTCGCGGGACCGCCGCTGTAATCGGGGAGCGAAGGCCAAGGGGTAATTAACCTCAGTCACTGCCAAGAAGCTATGGTCAAGAAAAATTAAAAAAATAGTTTTTTTTGATGGCAATTGGTGGGAAGGCGGCCCGAAGCCATGATCCGTAAGCCAGAAGACCTGCCCACGGTTAAAGCCATGAAATTGATCGGTCCAGCGAAATCAATTTTTTTTGTTTTTTCGCCATCAATCCATGGATTAAACATATTTGAGGCTTGGGAGGCTTAAGGGCAAGCTTGGTTTGCCTTTCTCCCCAGGCCTTAAGCCAAGATCAAAAACGGAAATCGTGGCCCGCCTTAATTGGTTGGGCCTTTTTTTTGACCCTGACCGGTGTCGGGACATATTTTTGTATTTTACGCGAGGAGAACGCTTAGCGATGTTAAAAAAAATTTTGTTTAATCTGGCCCTGCTCTCATTTTTATTCGTGGCCATCCAGGTGGCCTTGGGCCTAATGGCCCAAAAGGCTTCGGCCTTTGAAAGAACCCCCCAAAAACCAGCCATCGTCTTGGCCGCTTTTGGGACCACGGAAGTAAGCGCCGTCAATTCCATTCTAAACATCCGCGACAAAGTCAAGGCCGCTTTCCCGGATTACGACGTTCATTTGGCCTTTACCTCAAACATCATTCGTGACGTTTGGCACAAAAGGGCCGGCGACGCCGCCTTTAAGAAAGCCAATCCAAAAGTTCCGGCCGAACTTTATGACATTAAAAACGCCCTATCGGTTTTGGCCGGCATCCAAGAAAACGGCGCCCGGCTGGTCTTGGTCCAGTCTCTCCACGTCACCGACGGCGAGGAGTATCAAGATCTGGCCAACCTGGTCACGGCCCTGTCCAAATACGAAACCCTAAAGCCGGTCTTAAAACCCTTCCCCTGGATTGGGGTGGGCGAGCCGGCCCTTGGTCTCAAAGACGGCCAGCCCAAATATCTCGATCGGGCCGTGAAGGCCCTGGCCCCCTTGGCCGAGCAGGCCAAAGCCAGTAACGCCGCTCTGGTTTTGATGGGACACGGTAACGAGCACCTGACCCAAAAAGTTTTTGGTAAACTCCAAGAAGCCCTTCGCAAGGCTTACGGGCCCCAGGTTTACGTGGGAACGGTTGAGGCCGCTCCCCAGGCCGAGGACATCATTACCGCTATCAAGGCCACCAAAGACGCCCCCACCAAGGCGCTTTTGGCTCCCATGATGATCGTGGCCGGCGATCATGCCTTAAACGACATGGCTGGCGAAGAAGCCGACAGCTGGGTTAGCCTTTTTAAGGCGGCCGGTTTTGAAACCGAGACCTTCTTAACCGGTCTTGGTTCCAACGATTCCTGGGCCAACATCTACGTTGAGCACCTCCAGGCCCTGGCCCCCTCGGTCTTGGCCCAACAAGCCAAGGACAATAAGTAACCAGACTTTTTAGGCCTGGCCGCCAAACCGGCCGGGCCTAAAAAAAACCGTTCTTACCAAACTCGGCCGGGGGGTTTTCTTCTCGGCCGTTTTAATTTTATGCCTAAGCCATATGGCTAGCCATTAAGGGCCATGTTTGGAAAACCAGCCAAGGTGAAACTCCCATGGGCAAAAAAGCCTTTTTATTTAGTGAAAAAAAATCCCCCTTTCCGCTCCCAGCTTGGGCCTGCTTTTTTTTAACTTTTCTCTTGACCTTGGCCTTAAGCCTAGCTTACTTTTCCCCAAACCTCCTGGCCCAAGACAGTCAAGATCAGTTAAAGGCCCCCAACCATCTGGCCAAAGCCAAGCCACGCCTCATCAGTCTCTACGCCGCCGATACCGAGATACTTTTAAGACTGGGGGCCAGGGATCAATTGGTGGGCATCTCCCGTCAGGAAACCTATGAGGGGCCGGAAACCAAAGACTGGCAACGGCCGCCCAGCTTTTCCATCCACGACGACGTTGAAAAATTTCTGGCCCTGGCCCCCGATTACGTACTCATCAGGCCCATGCATCTGGCGGCCAGCCCGGCCCTTTTTCAAACCCTGGAAAAAACCGGCATTAAGATCTGGTCAAGGCAATGCACCCAGGCCAAAGATCTCTACGACTTTTGGCGAGAACTGGGCGAAATTACCGGAAAACAAGATCAAGTCCAGACCATGATCGAGGACTTTCAAACCAAGATAGCCGCCCTGACTTACCAAGACCCGGATCCAGCCCAAAACCAGCGGCCCGGGGTATTCTTGGAGGCCATCCACAAGGAAGTTAAAACCTTCACCCCGGACTCAATCCCGGTTTGGCTGCTAAGCCTGGCCGGAGGCCGAAACGTGGCCGACGATTCACGGCCCACCCGGCCCGGTCAGATAGTGGCCAATTACGGCCCAGAAAGGCTTTTGGAAAAAGCCGACCAAGTCGAGGTCTTCGTTTCCCAGGAAGGCCCCATGAATAAGGTCGATCTAAAGACCATCAAGGAAAGTAAGATTTACTCGGTCATGCCGGCTTTTAAAAATAACCGGGTTTACCGAATCCCCGAGGAACTAATCTCCCGCCCCAGCCCCAGCCTGGTCGAGGGCCTGGAACTCCTAAAGGCCATGATTCATCCCCAAAATTAAGCCCAGCCCACCAAAAGCCCTGGCTTGAAATTTTGAGCCAGGGCTTTTTTTTTGTTTATTTTTTGTGGCCAGGGCTCAAATCAATCGAGCTAGCCAGACTCAAGGGCCAGGGCCCTTTGGGCTAAGCCGGCCAATACTCCATAAACCATTAGGCTAAGCCTTTAACCTGGGCTCTAAAAACTTGGTAATTCCGGCGGCCACCAGCTTACCGCCTGATCCACCGGAGGCCGCTGGCGCGGGCGACAAGTCTAGTTTTTGGCCAGGCTTTTTATTGTCCAGGCCCACTTCCCCAGAAAGGGCACCAGCCCTAAACTATTCCAAAGCCTCCGGGGCCTCGGGCCAAAGGGTTTTTGGGCCCAGCTCTCCCATAAACTTGACCCCGACTTCTAACAAACCGGCCGCTTCCAAAAGGCCCTGGTGACTTTGGCCGCTGGGATCGCCCAGCCACAAAATCAAGGTATGGGCCGGATCGTAGACGGCCAACCAGGCGCCACTTTGGTTAGGGGAAAGCCCGCTCTCAAAGGCCAAGGCCTCCGCGGATGGCCCCTTAGACTTGGCCCTTTCCGAACAAAGACTTTGGTTAATTAAGCAAACGGCTTGTTGGGGAAAAAGCTGGGGGCCCAGATACTGGCCCTTGGGGTCAAAGCCCGGCCTGACAACCTGCCCGCCCCGGGCCAAGGTGGCGTAGGCCCCGGCCAGTTCCAACATGGAAGTCTCTAAGTTCTCAAATATTAACGAATTTACATAATCATTATCACTATTTATTGAAAAACCCACTGATTTTAAAACTTCCAAGGCCCTGGCCTGACCAATGAGCCTCAAAAGCTCCAGGGCCGGGGCCTGGCCCTGGGCCCCGGGCTTGGACTTTGAATCTCCCAAGGTTTCCCTAGCCCTTTCGGCCAAAAGCTCGGCCGGCCCCAAAGTTGTCTCGGCCAAGGCGGCCAAATAAAGGAAAGGTTTTAAGGCCGATCCCGACGATCCTTTTGATCGAAGGTTATCGACATGAAAGGTTGGGCCGGCCTTTCTAACCCCGCCCAGGTAAGCCAAAACCAAGCCGCTTTGATTGGAGACCAATAGGCCGGCCCCGTTGACCTCATCGGGCAAGGTTTTAAGGGCCAACAGGAGATTTTTTTCTAAATTGTCTTGGAGAACTGGATCCAGGGAGGTGACTTGCCCGGCAAAGCCCGGGGCGCCCCAGCGCCAACGCCTCGCCTGTGGGGGGTCGAGTAAAAAAGCCGCCAAATGAAAGGCCTTTCGGGGCGGCGAAAAACGCTCCCCCAAAAGTACCTCTCGCCGGGCCGCCTCCTCATCGCTTTGAGAAATTAAGCCCTTTTGCCTCAAAAGCGACAAAACCAGATCCCGTCTGGCCTGGGCCCGTTCCGGCCAGCGATCCGGACGATAAACCGAGGGCCCCCGCAATAA
>JAITJP010000216.1 GCA_031278835.1 Deltaproteobacteria bacterium | reverse complement strand
GATGGCCGTGGCTTTTTGATCCCTGGCTAAGATGGCCACGGCCCTGGTGATGGAAGCGCCCATTTTTTCCAAACGAGCGTCATGTTCTTCCTTGATGAAATCATCGTAGTCGATACTGGGTTCAACCTTTACGGCCACCCGGTCTAGCATTTGAACCGATTCAACCGGGTATTGACCCGAAGCGGTCTCGTCTGAAAGCATGACGGCGTCGGTTCCATCCAAAATGGCGTTAGCCACGTCGGTGACCTCGGCCCTGGTTGGCCTGGGGCTGGAAACCATGGAAGCCAACATCTGGGTGGCCGTGATAACCAGCTTGCCGCGCCTTCTGGCCATCTGGATAAGGTTTTTCTGAATCAAGGGCACTTCTTCCAGGGCCATCTCCACGCCCAGATCGCCTCTGGCCACCATGAGTCCATCGGCCACGTCCAGGATCTGGGGCAAACGCAAGAGAGCCTGGGGTTTTTCGATCTTGGCGATTAAAAGCGGCGGGCTGCTTGAGCGGCTGATATACTCCTTGATGGGCTTAAGATCGTCTTCATGACGCACGAAACTCATGGCCACGAAATCGACCACGGCGTCAAGCCCGCAAATCAGATCGTTTTTGTCTTTTTCCGTAAAAGCTTTAATCCTAAGGTGTGAGTCTGGGAGGTTAACTCCCTTGTGGGCGCTTATCTCACCCCCGGTCAAGACTTCGGCCCGAAGATAATCCTTTTCTATGGCCAAAATCTTAAGTTCCAAACGACCGTCGGCTAAAAGTATCCGACTACCCTCGCTTACGTCTTCCAGCAAAAAAGGATAGTTGACGGTCAAGGTATCGTCATCGCAGTCATCGGTGCCGACAATCAGCCGGATCTCCTGGCCGTTTTCCAAACGCCTTTCGCTGATGGCCCCCAACCTAATCTTGGGGCCGCTAAGATCTTGGAGAATACCCACCTCCCGACCTTGCTCGGAGGCGATTTTTCTAATTAAGGTGATGGCCGCCCGGTGACTGGCGTGATCGCCGTGGGAAAAGTTCAACCTGGCCACGTTTAGACCGGCTTTGATCATGCCGGTTAAAATTTCCTCCGAAGCGGACGAAGGGCCGATGGTGGCCACGATTTTAGTCTTCCTAAGATAATTTGATTCCGTCATACTGAGTCCTTTCAGGTGGTCGCCGGCCGTGGTCGTTTTTCGGCTAAGTCGCGACTACTCTGGTTTACTAAGAATTTATTTTCAAAAAAAAACACGCCACTTTAATAATGATAGCCCAAAGCGCGAAAATTCTCCACCTATGCCCCTAAGCTATCAACTCCAAAAGCCAGATTTTTCCCTTGAGGAGAATTAAAAATTTCCCAACCCTTATGTCAATTATTATCCCCTTATCATTAAATCCTTATAATCCCTGTATTTAGAAATCGTCAATCTTAGAAGCCTAATAGGTTGAGCCCTTTGCTTTTTTTTCCTAAGGGGCCCTGGCCATTGGCCAAAATTTTATTGGCCAAATAATTTTTTGGGGCGGCTAGGCGCTGGGCTATTTCGGGCCCTTTAATTTTGGAGGCCAGCTTTGGGAAATTTTTTTTATTTTTTTCGGCTTGTGTTTTTTTCTATGAAAGTCGTCGAGACTTTCATTGGCTGGGGTGTTAAATTTTTATCGTGAGCGTTTTTTGGTAGCAAAAACTTGGGGGATTTTTTTTGGTGAATTTTGATTAAATAATTTTTTAATTAATATAAAACCCTGAAACCATGGGCAGAATAATTTTAACGCTCTAGCTTATTGGTCCTAATTTCGCTTTAATTGGGCAGAGCCGTGGGGGCAAGGTATTTTAGGGCAAAATCATGTATAATGGCCCGAACTCGAAAACGTGGGGCCCTGTTTTGACCTTCGTTTCACCAGATCAAAGGCCAAAAGGCTGGTGTTTTTGGGCTTTGTTTTTTTTGGCCCCAGGCCGGTTTTAAGAGTTTAAGAGGCTTAAGCCTCGAAAGTTTCCTGGCTTAAAAATAAAATTTGGGCTTAAAATAAAACCAAAATAAGCTTTTTTTTTGACGGCCATGACTCTTCAAAGGCTCCCTAAAAACCCGGACGGTCAAGGGTTTAAGCCTAGCGGCCCTTGACTGGAGGCTTTTCGGAGCCAAAATGGTCAGGGCTGGCCAAAAATAGACCGGCCAGGGCTTTTGGTTAAAAAAAACTCTTGGCTTGGTTAGGCCGCTGGACCGCGACCGTTTGGAAACCCCCCAAAAAATGGGCCTTCTTAGGCCCGAGAAAAAAAAAGCCCGCCGGACGGTTTTTTTATTTCAGGGCAAAATTTTTAACCTAAAATAATGTTTTTTTGGGCCCAGGGGCCAGGGCCCAGGGCCCAGGACCTTGGACCTTGGTAGGTGAGCCTTTGGAGATTGGGAGCCAGGGCCGGATTTGCGGAAAGTGGGAAAAAAATAGTAAACCATGCGCCAAGAACCGAGATTTTCTAAAACGGCCATAGTGGCTTGGGCCAGAGACGAAGGGCTGGACGGCTTAAGTTCCGAGGCCCTGGAAATGGCCTTGGCTTCGGTCATGGAAAGGTTAAGATTGCCCAAGGGGCTTTTGGCCTCCATGACCGGCATCAAGGGCCGCAGACTCTATCCCTCCGACTGGCCGCCCAGTTTGGCTTCCATCAGGGCCGCCGAAAAACTGTTTGACAAAGGCTTTGATAGAAATTTGATCGATACGGTTTACTCAACTTCGGTGGGCCGGGATTTTTTAGAACCCTCCATGGCCTCAAGTATTCAAGCGGCTTTGGGCTTGGGTTCGGAGGTTAAAAGCTTGGATCTGGGCAGCGCCTGTTTGGGTTTTATCGATGGCTTGGAACTGGCCGCCCTTAAAATCGAATCAGGCCATGGTCAATACGCCTTGGTGGTGGCCGGAGAAAATAGCCGGCCCCTTTTGGAAAATACCATCGCCAGGCTCTTGGATCCCGAGCTTAAGGTCAAAGATTTTTTTAATAACTTCGCTTCTCTGACTTTGGGTAGCGGCGGAGCGGCCATGGTGGTGGGCCCAGCCGAAAAGCATCCCCTGGCCCCGCGCTTAATTTGCTGCGTTAGTCAATCCGATCCCAAGGGCAATCACCTCTGCCGGGGCGATTTTACTTCCATGACCACGGATTCAACCGGTTTACTTGAAGCCGGGGTGGCCTTGGCTAAAAACACCTTTGCCAAGGGCCTTAACTTATTTAAGTGGAGCCCCGAGGCCTTCGATTTGATCGTCTGTCACCAAGTCAGTGAGGTCAATACCAAACGTTTTGGCCAAGCCCTTGGCCTTAATCCGGCTTCCATAATCGTGACTTACCCTGATTATGGAAACATGGGCCCGGTGGCCGTTCCCTTTACCTTTGACTTGGCCTATGAAAAAGGCCTAATCAGTAAAGGTCAAAGATTGGGCTTAATGGGTATTGGCTCGGGTCTTTGCTGCTCCATGATGGAAGTCCTGATTCCCTGATTTTCTTAATTTTTAAGAAAAGCCCTGGGCTTAAAAATTCAATTGAGCTTAAAAGTAAAAAGATGATATTTTTTCCAGATTTATTTTTCATTTTCCTAAAAGCCAAAAACAGTCAGAACTTTTTTTTGGCCGAGGCGGACCAAGGCAAAAAAGCCAAACCGGCCCAGGAAGGGGCTTATGGGGCCGATAAGTACGCCGAGAGTGTGGAGGAAAATCAAAAACCCTTAGCCAAACCGGTTAAATTATCGACCGGGCTGATTTTGAGCCTGATTGGCGGTTTGGCCCAAACTGGGGCTTGGCCCAAGCTGGGGCTTTGGCCCTTAACTTTCCTTTGTTTGATTTTTTTGTGGCGAGCCCTTTTTGGCCAAAGCTTTAAGCGGGCCTTTTTATTTGGCTGGGTTTATGGGCTGGCCTTGGGCCTGTCGGGCTTTTATTGGCTGGCCGAGGTTATGGCCGGCTACGGGGGCCTGGGGGCCCTTGGCGGGTTTTTGGTTCTATTGATCCTGGCCGCTTTTTTGGCCCTGCACCAGGGGCTATGGGCCGGGCTCATGGCCGGCTATAGTTTGAGAGTGCCGCCTTTGGACAGTCGTCTTTTGGGCGTCCCCATGCTGGGGGCCTTTTTATGGGCCGGCTTTGATTATTTAAAAAACTTTTTACTGACCGGTTTTAACTGGACCCCTTTGGCCGGCGGCCTTTCTGGCAGCTTGGAATTTATCGGGGCGGCTGATTTAATTGGTATTTATGGACTAAATTTTCCCGTGGCCCTGGTGGCTTTACTTTTGGCCCAGACTTTGACCCTTTGGCTTAGGCCAAAAATAGCCGTAAGTTCGCTCATTTCGGCCCTGATCTTGGCCGGGGCCCTTTATGGCTACGGTTACTATCGCTTGAATCATTTTGATGAAATTTTAAAATCCCAGCCCAGCCAGACCAAAAGCCTGGCCATTCTCCAAGCCTCGGTCCCGCAAGACCAAAAATGGGACCTAAATTTTCGGGACCAAATACTTTCTCGCTTTACTTTGCTTTTGGAAAACGCCCTTCAAAGTAGCCCCTGGTTGGTGATTTGGCCCGAAACGGCCGTGCCTTTTATCTACGGCTTGGATCCGGTCGAAACGGCCTGGATGGACCAAACCGTTAAAAATTTTCCCCGGCCCATGTTGGTGGGCTTGGCCTCGGGTGACTATGAGCCCGATGGCACCCTTAAACTTCATAACCGCTCCTGGTTGGTTGACCAGGCCAAGGTCTTGGGCAGTTACGATAAATCTCACTTGGTCCCCTTTGGAGAATATATCCCCCTGGCCGACCTTTTGCCTTTTTTAAAATGGCCTTTTTTGCAAGGCATTTTGGGGGCGGCCGGAACCTACAGCCCGGGCCATGCCAGAGCCCCCCTGGTCTTGGATGGTATTCAAATAGGCCAGTTAATTTGTTTCGAGTCAATCTTTCCCTATCTGGTCAGGGACAGGGCCCAAAGCGGGGCCAAGCTTTTGGTGGTGACCACCAATGACGCCTGGTTTGGCCTGACCATGGCCCCGGATCAACACCTGGCCCACTCGGTCATGAGAGCCGTCGAGACCAGGCTGCCCTTGGTTCGGGCGGCCAATAACGGCATTTCGGCCATGATCAGCCCGGCTGGTCGCCTGCTAAAGCGCTCAATTCAAAACGAAATAGTCACCCTGTCCTGGCCAATTCAAATTCCCCAAAACCCCGAAAAGACCTTTTTTACCCGGGCCGGTCATTTCCTGGCCCCCTTGATGGGCCTTATGACGGCCATGTTTTGTTTTTTTAAATATTACCGCCGCCGCTACCTGGCCGCCGGGCGAGACCTGGCCAGTAGAAAAAGCAAACGGACCACTTATGAACTATAAGCCAATGACCTTAGGTTTTGGCCAGTTCCGTGGCCGGAGTTAAAAAAATAAAATTTCGGTTCATGAAACATCAGCCAAAGGCCATAAATTTTTCGATTTCTAGGTCTGGCGGCAAAAAAATAAAAACTTGGCTCATGAAACATGATAATTTTGGCGATTTCTGGACCTGGCGGCAAAAAAATAAACCTGGCCATCATGAAACATGATAATTTTTTTCGATTTCTGGGCCTGGTGGTAAAAAAATAATGGCCGCGGCCAAGAGAGGCTAGGGAAACTATAGGCTTTTGTTGGCTGGTTTGATGGGGCTGTAAAAAAAAATAGGGGCTTGGGGCTTAAAAGGCGGGCAAACTTGGGGAAAGATAACGGTTGGGAATTTTTTGGCCCTAAAAATATCGCTTGAAGTTTGAATAGTTAGGAACTAACTTTATGTTTTAAAAAGCCTAACTAACCGCTCCAGATGGCTTTAAAAAGGAGGGGCGGAGCTTTTTAAAAATCATTTGTTATCAGTTGGCCCCTTTTTTTTTGAGCTGAGCCGGGGCCGGGCCGGGGCCGGGACCGGGGCCGGGCTGGGGCTTTAAAGGGGCTTTTTCACTAAATTTGCCTAGGCCTTGGAAAAAATAACTTGAGACCAAGGAAATTTGTTGATAACATTAACCAGTGTCAATTTCCGTCATGAGTCCAGGTTCAAGTTTTTTTTCTTGGCAAAGGTTTTTTCCCTGGCATGTAAGCCTGGGTTTTAACACTTTAGGGATTGTATTTACCAATTTTTTCTAAAGACAACCAGGGCTTAGCCGGTCCCAAGTTGACCAGGTCAATGAAATGGCTAATAATTTCACTTTATTTTTAGCCGGATATGTGTTAAATTGTTTTGAAGTTTACTCGTCTAAGCTTTGAGTGAACAATTGTTTCTATTCCAAAAAACGTTAGTATCCCTTACCCTGAGCGCCTTTTGGCTCAGGACAAGGTCATATAGACAACCGAAGGGGTTCTTTGGGCAAATTGAATCCCTGGACTTAAAAATCTGATTCCAGGTCACGATTTTAGCCGCTGGGGCTGGAGAAATGAAAAATTTGGGTAAGGCTAAAGGGAGTTTGGCTTAGGGTAAACCAAATTATTTTTAGCTTATTTTTTTTATTTTTATAGTTTTGACGTTTAAAATCAGGATTTGGATTTTTAATTCCAAAAAAATTTTTAACACTTAATCTTTCAGACGTTTATGAACTAACTAAACGTCTTTTAGCACCCTGGCTGTGGGCCGGGTAAATTTGAGCAAGGAAACTACGATGAAAAACAAGTTCTTAATTTTGGCGATTTTGGCAGTCGCGGCCCTTTACCTGCCTAGCCAGGCCAAGGCGCAAATGTATGGTGAAACCCTTCATATAAGCCTTATGGGCGGCTATCTCTGGCCAAACAACCAAATCGCTTTGGACAGTGGTGGCATATACGGCTTAGGTTTGGGCTATAACTTCACCAAGAACTGGGGCATTGAAGCTTTTGGTTACTTTTCCCCAAATCTCAATGACGACGGTTTGCTGCCCCGTTGGAAGCTAAACACCAATCCTCCAGGTTACAACAATGACGTGACCATGGCCCGCATCAGCGCGCTCTATCACTTTGACACGGGCACCAATTTCACCCCCTATGTCTCTTTGGGCGTGGGCGGTCAGTGGATTGCCCGCGATCGTCCGGGTTACAACAACTACTCGTCATTTGCCGTTAACGGGGCCATTGGTTTCAAGATCTTCTTTAACGAGGTGGTGGCCCTTAGGCTTGAAGTTAACGACGCTTACGGCTTTACCAGGACCCAGCGCGCCAATTTCAACGCCCCGACCGTCACGGCTGGTTTGACTTTCCAGGTTGGCGCTAATCCCGTTTGCCGGGATGAGGATGGCGACGGTGTTTGCGATCCTTATGACAAGTGCCCTGGAACCCCGGCCGGTTACAAGGTTGACGCCGATGGCTGCCCCATCACGGTCACTATCCGCATGGATATCAAGTTTGACTTCGACAAGGCCGTGGTCAAGAAGGCTTATCTGCCCGAAGTTAAGAAAGTGGCCGACTTCCTAAACGCCCACCCCGGCTCCACGGCCGTGGTTGAGGGCCACACCGATAACGTTGGCACCGATGAATACAACCAGAAACTATCCGATCGCCGCGCCGCGGCCGTCCGTAAGGTTCTGGTCTCCAGCTTCGGCGTCAATGAAAGCAAAGTTACCTCGGTTGGTTATGGCGAGTCTAGGCCGATCGCTACCAACGATACCGCCGCTGGCCGGGCTGAAAACCGCCGCGTGGTTGGCGTCTTCTCCGGTACCGACGTCCAGTAATCCAGACACCTTTTCCTTAGGGCCCTTTAAGATGGCCCAGGGCTAAAGCGCTTTAAATCCAGGGGCTCGTTAGGGTCCCTGGATTTTTTTTCGGGCCTGGGCCTCTGGAAACTTTGGGAGACCTGGACTTTGATCTGAGCGCTTGGTCGTGATAACATACGCCAATCGAGGGCCCTTAAAAAATAGACCCTGAGATTTTTTTCTCCAAACTTATTACCCATTAAAATCAATTAATTAAAAACTCTTTTAATCCTTTCCCGGAGCTTGGCCGCGGAGCGCCTTTGGAGGGACGGTTTTCCCTTGGCCAGCGGCCCAGCCGCGGCGGCCCGGCTGGGCCGTGGGCCAGGGCTTTATTTCCATTGAATTGAAAGGCTAGAGGTGCCATGGCTCCGGTTTGGGATATTGACCCAGTATTGTTTACCATTCCTGGGACCCAGCTAATGGTCCGTTATTACGGGCTTATTTTCGCTTTGGTCTTTTTGGGCGGCTTTTATTTTTTTTATAAGCAAACCTTAAGGGCCGGCGGCACGGCCAATGAGGCCTATGACATCATTGTCCCGGGCTTTTTGGGCCTTTTGTTGGGGGCCCGTTTAGGTCACGTATTTTTTTATAACTTTGACCGTTTGTTAAGGGAGCCCAGTTGGCTTTTTAAGGTCTGGGAAGGCGGCCTGGCCAGTCACGGGGCGGCCATCGGCTTAGCCCTGGCCCTTATTTATTACGCCAAAAAACACCAGCTGCCCATACTGGCCGTAACCGACCGCTTCGCCTTTTCGGCCGCCCTGGGCGCTGGCATGATTAGGTTGGGTAATTT
>JAITJP010000194.1 GCA_031278835.1 Deltaproteobacteria bacterium | reverse complement strand
CACAAGGGCCTTTTGAATTTATTGGCCAGTAGTTTTTTTTAATCTGCCCAGACTGGTCCCCATGATTGATAATTATTTTTAATTTTTTCCCCGGGGCTCCGGGTTAACAAGATGGGCCGCTTTTAGAATTTAGCCTTCAAACGGCCGCCAGGCCCCTTAGAACTTTTTTTTCTCCAGCTTGGCTAAAAAAAAATTTAGCCTTGGCCCAATGGCCCCCAGAAAATTTATTTCATGACCCTATTTTTAAAATTAAAAAAAAATTCCCCTGGCTCATTATTTTTAATAAAGCAAGCCAAATAAACAAAATTATGATCAAGTATTAATTTAAAAACTCATAATAAAAATAAAAATTTACAAGGGCCTTTTTAATTTATCGGCCAATCGCTTTTTTTAAAGCTGCCCAGACTGGCCCCCATGATTGAGAATTATTTTTTATTTTCCACCAAGGCTCCGGCTTAACAAGATGGGCCGCTTTTAGGATTTAGCCTTCAAACGGCCGCAAGGGCCCCTTAGAGCGATCCTAAACCCTGGGCCAATAAATTATGTCAATTCGCCCGCGAAACCTGGCTAAG
Source organism: Deltaproteobacteria bacterium (assembly GCA_031278835.1). Classification (GTDB taxonomy): domain Bacteria; phylum Desulfobacterota; class Desulfarculia; order Adiutricales; family Adiutricaceae; genus JAIRNQ01. The sequence goes on along the minus strand of JAITJP010000194.1, from coordinate 3,379 downwards.
GGTCGATTTTGGGCGTTTACGGCCCCATTGGCCAGGGGGATCGAGTGGTTTTTTTGGTGGGGAAGGCTGAAGTTTGGGGCCGAGAGGGGGGCGAAAAAAAAGCCAGACAAAAAATAGAAATTTGTTTTGGAAACCTGTGAGATTGGCCAATAAAAATTATAAACATTGGAGAATTTTTTTAACCCGGTCTTGATCTTGTTCGCGCATGCCAATCCAAAGCGGCAAGCGGATTAATTGTTCGGAGACCTGGTCGGTTATTGACATGTTCGAGGCCACCCGGCCAATTTTTTTTCCGGCCGGGGAAGAGTGGAGGGGAATGTAATGAAAAACTGCTTGAACGCCTTGGCTTTTTAAGGTTTCTAAAACTCGGTCTCTTTGGAGAGAATCGTTTAGGAGAAGGTAATATATATGGCCATTATGGAGGCAATGGTCAGGAATGATGGGCCGCCTGATCAGGCCGCTGGCCTCCAAGGGTTCCAAAATCAAATGGTAATAATCCCAGATTTTTTTTCTTTTGGCTATGATGCTTTCGGCTTCTTCCATCTGAGCCCATAAAAAGGCGGCCACTAATTCCCCGGGCAAAAAAGAAGAACCCATTGATTGCCAAGTATACTTATCGACTTCGCCCCGGTAAAATTCACTTCGATTGGTGCCTTTTTCCCGAAAAATTTCAGCGGGCAGGTTAAATTTTTTATGGTTTAAAAGTAAGGCCCCACATTCACCGCTCCTGATGTTTTTTGTTTCATGAAAACTGATGGTGCCTAAATGACCGATGGTTCCTAAGAACCGGTCTTTGTATTTTGACAAAAGGCCCTGGGCGGCGTCTTCGACCACCAAAAGGTCATGTTTTTTGGCCAAGGCCATGATGGAGTCCATTTCGGCGCCCACCCCGGCGTAGTGAACCGGGACCACGGCTTTGGTTTTTTCGGTCAGAGCGTTTTCAAGTAAAGACTCATCGATATTTAAGGTGTCCGGCCTAATGTCAATAAAAACCGGCACGGCCCCACGTAAAACGAAAGCGTTGGCCGTGGAGACAAAGGTGAAAGACGGGACGATAATTTCGTCGCCGGGTTTGATGTCCAAAAGTAAGGCGGACATTTCTAAGGCGGCCGTACAAGAATGAGTCAAAAGGGCCTTTTGGCAGCTTAAAGTGCTTTCCAGCCAGCCGTGACAACGTTTGGTAAAAGGACCGTCCCCGGCCAGTTTGCCTTGAAAATGAGCCTCGGCGATGTAATATAATTCTTTGCCGGTCATGTACGGGCGGTTAAAATCGATAAATTTTTCTTGTTCAGACATTTTGCCATCCAAAATCGTTAAAAAAACCATAAAAAATTAAGGCCTTGGTCGGATAAATTTTCCAGACTCAATTAAGTTATTAGGTAGCCACTAAATAAACTCCGAAAACTATTACTAAAGTGCCCATAATTTTTTTTACGGTCAGTAGATCGCCAAATAAAAAATAGCCGGCCAAAAGCATGTATAGGTAAAGAACGCTGGTAAAGGGATAGGCGTAACTAAGCTCAAATTTGGTTAGGGTAACCAGCCAGCATAAGGCGGAAATCAACGTGCTTATGATGGCCACCACTATCCAGGGATTTAAAAGTAGGCCTAGAAAAAAATATATTTTTTGGCTTAATATGGTTGGTAGCAAGCCAACCCTGGTCATCTGCCACCTGATGATTATTTGACTTAAGCCAGCCAAAAAAATGGCCGAAAATAAATAAAAATGAGTGTTTATATTTTTCATTATTTTGCCAAGGTAAAAATAAGGCCTATTAAAATTAAACGGCCTTTAGGTCTAAAATTTGATGGACCTTTTGCTGTAAATGGTCAAGCTCCAGGCGGCTATTGGCGGTAAGTAAGATTTGACCCAAAACTCGGCGCCCGTTTATGAAAGGTTCGACTTGGTCTCCCGGTTTGATATCCATTTCAAAGGATAAAACCCCAGGCATTTTACTAAATTCTTCTTGGGCCTGGGCCTGCCATTGGGCTTTTCCGCTATTCATAACCCCAAGTAAGGAAATGGCCACGACCTTTGGTTGTTTTGAAAAGGAAAAATTGGGATTTTTATCTCCCATGGCCAAATTTACGGCGTATCGTAAAAAATCGGTTTGGAGGGCCGCGTCAAAAAGTTGAGAGAGTGAATTTCCCCCAATCCTGGGTGACAACTCAAGAAAGTAAATATTTTTTTCAGCCGTGAAAACAAAATCGCAATCAAATGGCCCATTCCAAAGGTTTAATAAAGAAAAAACTTTTTTTAAAGAATCCAAAACCAGGGCTTGGTCCAGGGCGCTTAACTGGCTTGGAACTTTATGGCCCCAGGTGGCCACATAAGGGGGCGGGGCGGTTTGTCTATCCGTAATGAGGGCCACCTTAACTTGACCGCCAAAAACCAGGCCCTCGGCCGTATGTTGGGAGCCGGGGATGAATTGCTCGATTAGGCCTTTTTTGTCTAAGCTAAAATTTAAAGTTTCTTGGGCGTAAATTTTGAACTGGGCTGGGTGGGTAATTCTGAAAATACCCTTGGAGCCGGAGGAGCGGTTTGGTTTAATAATCCAAGGACCTGAGTCTGGTGGGCAGGAAAGGGGAAATTTTGGTTTGGTAAAGGGCCAAGACAGGGGGCAGGGAAAACCACGACCAGTTAAAAAAGACCTAAAATTAGCCTTATCGGTTAGGATTATGGCCGATTCGATGGGCGGGCCGGGCAGACCAAAAGCCTTGGCGATCATGGCCGCCGTGGTCACGGCCACGTCGGTGGCCGGGGCGATGACGCCGCTTATTTTTTCCTGGGCGGCGATGGCCGACAAGCCAGAAAAATCGGTGGTGCTGACCTTATGGCTGACATTGGCCAGTTTATGGCCAGGATTGTCCGGAAGGTTGTCGGCGGTTACGGCGGCATAGCCCAGCGATTGGGCTTTTAAAATAGTCGGTATTTGGTATTTTGAGGCGCCAAGAACTAAAATTTTTCGCATAAATATAAACGTTAAGTGTACACAAATTATGTAAAATTTGTAAAATAATGAAGAAAATACTTAAAGAGCTTTTTCTTCAATCGTTACTTTAAAATAGCGTATATAGCCCAATAATCGGCTAACTTATTAAGCCCGGGTAGTTTCATTAAGGTTTGTCCAAAACCATAGAAAAATTTAGTTATAAAATGAGGCCAAGTTAGGTAGCATAAACCTAGACGAAAGGGCCAGAAATGGAGAGGCTTTAGGCTTTTTATCTCAAAACCAGACTCTTCCATGGTGGCAAGGAATTCATTTAAGCTTAAACTCAAGACCCTGGAGAGAAAACCTTGATGGATCGGTTCAATGATAAAAATAGGACTTTTAGGTTTTAGGGATTTTTTAATCGAGGTCAGGGCTGTTTTTAAACT
>JAITJP010000178.1 GCA_031278835.1 Deltaproteobacteria bacterium | reverse complement strand
AGGTCACCTGGCGAGGGCGATGGTTGGCGATCTTGTGGCCGGTTTCCGGGTTAACGAAGACCGGGCCATTTTTTTGAGCCATTTCCAAGACGGCCGTGACGTCGCTTACCAGAAGGCGTTTTGATTCCATGTCAGCCAGCACTGAGCCGGGTATGTCAATATTAAGGGCCATGGTGGTCTCCTGTGGGGGGCTGGCTTCATGCCAAATGGCGCTTAGGGCCAGATTTCTAAAATATTCACGGCCGGATCGTTTGGCCGAGATTCCCGGCGCTTTGGCCGTTAATTTTTCTTCAAGATTATTGGGCGGAAAAAGCAGATCCAGGGGGTGGAGGGCCCCATGATCCTCGGCCAAAAAGCGATCCCGGCAAACCGAACACCAGGCCAAGATGGGTTCGGGGTTAGCTTGGCTTCTCTCCAGGAGGTAGGCTCGGCCCATCTCGGGCTGGGCCTCGGAAACCAGACCGCCGTAACCGCAACAAAGGGTAAAGCGGCCGGTCATCTTGGGCTCGATAAATTTTTGGCCCAGTTTGGTCATAACCGAGCGCACCGCCTTTTGGCCTTCGAAATCAAGCCGGGCCGAGCAGGGATCGTGAATAACCATGGTTTGTTTTAAGCACTGTGCGGCCGGCGGTTTGGGTAGGCCATCTAAGACCGGCCAGAGGCCTTTGATGGGGATCTCGGGCAATTGGCTCTTAAAATACAGCTCACAGGAGGGGCAGGCCAAGATGATGGTGGGCTGGCCAATTTCTCGCCACTTTTCCCGAAAGGCCTGACTGGTTTTGCCGGTTAGGATTTTTCGTCCCGACCAGCGCCCCGGGGCCCCGCAGCAGCCCGACCAAAGACCCACCGAGCCCTCCAGGTTTTCGTTTAAATATTGATAAGTTTTTAAGGTGGTCTCGGGGTAAGCGCCCAGGAGCTGACAGCCGGGAAAAAACATGCTTTTGGCCCGATCTCGGCCCGGGGGCTGGCGCAGGAAGGCGATTTCCGGCGAATTGGAAAATTCTTGATCCTCTAGGGCAAACTCGTGGGCCGAAGCCGGCATGTGGTTTGAAGAAACCATGTCCAGACGGGCCAGGCTAACGAAAGCGCCCAGATCGGCCCCATTGGGGCAAAGCTGGCCGCATAAGCCGCACTCGGCGCAGCTATTGATGTATCGGTTGGAATGCCTGATACCAAAGGCCGTTATGATGTTGTTGTAAAATTCTCGGGCGTATTTTTTTGGATAACCCTTATGAGATCTAAGTAGCGGGCAGGGCGGCAGACAACTTAGACAGGAGCATTGTAAACAGCGCTGGGCCTCGGCCGTGACTTCCTGGGCCGTGGCCGCCAGGGGCTGGCTTAGGATTTGGGCCGGAATAATGGGCCGATTGCTTAAATCCACCACCAGCCTGGTCGGGCCGACCATTTCTTTCTCCCGGGCCGAACTGGGCAAAACCCCTTGAAAGAGCCTATCCATGGAGGCGGCCGCTTTTTTTCCAGCCGAGATAGCCTCAAAAAACTTCCTTTCACTGGCCGTGGGCCCTAAAAAAAGTTTTTCCTCACTTGAGCCCCGGGTCACCGCGTCGGCCACAAAAGCTTGTGGATCATAGCCAATCTGACCAAGCCAGGCATCGTCTAGGGCCAGAAAAACGGCCGAGTATTGGGCCAAAAGGTCAGCTAGTTTAAGGCTAATTGGTGGCTTGGCCAATTCGGGGGCTTGGTCTGGCCCCTGACCAGGGCCCTGACCAGGGCCCTGAATTTGGCCGGAAATATCCAGATTTTTAAAGTCAACTTTTAGAAATTTTAAAAGGCTGACCGCTTCTTCCAGGGCTTTTTTGGGCAACTTCTCTGGGGGCAGGTCGTTTAAGGCGGCCCCAATGGGGCCATGGTGAAAAACCGTGGCCTTATTGCCCTTTAAGGCCAGGCATTGGGCGCAAACCAGGCCCGACAAAGCCGAGCCGATTATGGCCACTTTATTTTTGGTTCCCGGCATGGCAAAGGGTTTTATGGCCCGGCCCTGGCTAACGACCTGCCGCTCGATTAAGGGCAAATTGACCGGACTATCCAAGTCCTTCCTAAGGCAGTGACTTTGGCAGGGGCCCTCGCATAAATAGCCCGACAGACCGGCCAAAGGCATGTTCCTTTCCAAGTTTTTTCTGGCCTCATCCAGGTGTCCCGAGGCCACCTGGGCCACCATGCTTCCGGCCTCCACCTGGATGGGGCAATGACTTTGACAGACCGGCGGGGCGTCCTGGCTGCAAAGGTATTCAAAATTTTCTAAGACGCGTAGTTCCATTTGATTTTTGGCTAGACCGAGCTCCAGTCTCCGAGTTTTTGGCTAGCCAATGAGCCCCTTTGGCTTTTGAGGGCTGGCCTGGTGATGGACTTAATCATTATAGCAAAATTAAGGGCCGGCCGTTTGACCTGGGGCCAAAAAATTCTGGCCCAGGGGCCATTTGGCCTAATGGGGGAAATTTTTATAAAAAAAAGTCCCGGCCGCGATTTCTCGTCAACCGGGACCTCTTTAGCTATAACACCGGCTTGGTCTAAGTCGGCCCATAAGGCCTTTAGGCCTTATTTTTGATGGCCTCCAGAACCCTCTCTGGTAAAGCGGGGATGCGAGTGACCCGGGCCCCGGTGGCGTTATAGATGGCGTTGGCGATGGCCGGGTGGGGTACGCACAAGGGGATTTCGCCCACTCCGGCCGCCCCGTGGACACCATGTTCGCGGGGGTTTTCGAAGTACTGAAGCTCGATATTGTCGGGGATATCCTTGATGTAGGGGAATCCGCCGCCGATCATGGTTTTATGCTTGTCGATGTCTTCGAAGTCCTCGGACAGGGCCAAGCCAATGGCCTGGGCCACCCCGCCCCAGAGCTGACCATCGACGATCATGCGGTTATTGACCTTACCGATGTCGATGTTGAAAGTGATCTTGTCAACCTTGGTTTTACCGGTGGCCAGTTCCACGGTTACCTCGGCCATGCAGACGCCATACATGTAAACCATGAAAGGCGAGCCCTGGCCATTGGCGTCCAAGGGAACGCCCGGAACCGAGAAAGTCCCATCATACTTGGTGGGAACATTGGCCGCCTTGGCTTCTTCGTAGGTGTAGTAGCCGCCGCTGGGCTTGGCCAGACCTTTGAGCATAGCCTCGCAAGCCACCCTGATGGCCCCGCCGGTCATGACCTGGGAGCGAGAGCCTCCGGCCGGTCCGGATACCGGGTTACGGGTATCGGCCCAAGTGAACTTGAGTTTGTCCGGGGCGATGTTTAAGGGCCTTAAGCTCTGGTGGGCCGTTCCGACCGCGCCCATGTCGGCGCCCTGGCCGTGATCTTCCCAAGCCGTGCAAACGGTAATGGTGCCGTCGGCGTTGAGTTCCACGTAGGCGTTCGAGGAGTCCGGACCGTCCAGACCGCAGCCGTAGGAGCCGGCGGCCAGGCCCACGCCTTTTTTGTGGGTGGCCGTGCTCTCGGCTTTGGCTTTTTTCAGGGCCTCATCGTATTTGGGCTTAATAGCTTCCAGCATCTCCACGTAGGAGTAGGAATCAAGGACCTGCCCGCTGGGGTTGGTGCCCGGAGGCCTTAGGGCGTTTTTGTGCCTAAACTCCCAGGGATCCATGCCCAATTTCACGGCCAACTCATCGGCCACGATCTCGGTCATGAATTGGGCTTGGGTTCCGCCGTATCCTCTAAAAGCCGAACCCCAGGCATGGTTGGTGCAAACCGTGCGGCCCTCACCCCTGATGTTGGGGATGTCGTAGGCGGCCCCCATGAACTGAACTCCGCGGACGGTCAGGAGATCGCCGAACTCGCAATAGGGGCCGTGATCGACGTCATAGTCGGTTTCCATGGCCAGAATCTTGCCGCTCTTGTCGGCGGCCAAACGAATGGTGCCGTAGAAGGGGGAACGCTTCCCGGTATACTGCATCTGCTGATGATAGTTGAAAACCAGGTAGCAGGGCCGGCCGGTGGCCAAGACGCAGGCCCCGACGATGGCTTCATTGGTCGGGCTAAACTTATAGCCAAAGGTCCCGCCCATGGGGTTTGAGACCAAATGGAGCTTGTCGTCGGCCAGGCCCAGACCTTCTTGGATCATGATCTTGTGCAAGTGGACGCCGATGGATTTTGAGTGAACTATGACCGCGCCGTCGTCGTGCATAAAACCAAAGGCGCAATCGGGTTCCAGGGGCATGTGCGGGGTGCGGCTGGTGATTAAGGAATCCTCGGCCACGACCACCTCTGGGTTATCGAAGATGGGCTTGGTCTCTTCGCCTTTGCGCAGGTACTGATAGTAGTAAACGTTGGGGGTGCCGGGATGGATCTCGATGGCGTCCGCAGCCTTGGCCGCCGGGATGCTCAGGTAGGCCGGTAGGACCTCAAGATCGACCTTAACCGCCTCAGCGGCCGCCTTGGCCTCGGCCTCGGTCGAGGCGCAGACCACGGCGATGGCGTCGCCATACTGGAAGACCTTGGTGTCGCAAAGGATGGGCCTTTCTTTGCCGTCACCCTTATTGGTGGGGAAAGCCACGCCGTTGATGCGGTTGTTACCCTTGATGTCCTTATGGGTGACCACTTTGAAAACGCCGGGCATGGCCTCGGCGGCCGAAATGTCAATGCCCTTGATGTTGGCGTGGGAGACCTTGGCTTGGACCAGGGCCAAATAAAGCTTATTCGGGGGCAGTTCCAAAGCGATGTCACCACCGTACTTGATGGTGCCGGTGACCTTGGCCACGGAAGTGGGCCTGGGATAACGGGAATCTATGCCCCAGATATGACCATCGGCCGGTAGCTTGTAGTCAAGTTCCTCGGGCTTGATTTCACCTCGAAGGGCCTTGGCCGCCTCCATGACGGCGTCGACCAAGGGTATATAGCCGGTACATCGACAAGCGTTACGGTGCGATTGAAACCAGTCGCGAACCTGTTCCCTGGTCGGGCTTTTGTTTTCATCCAAAAGGGCCTTGGCCGAAACGATAAAGCCTGGCGTGCAATAGCCGCACTGGGCCCCGCCGTGTTTGATCCAGGCTCTCTGGATGGGATGGAGGTCGCTGGGAGTTCCGATGCCTTCGATGGTCAGGATCTGGGCGCCCTCATCGACTCTTTTCATCTTGATGACGCAGCTTCGGACCAGTTTTCCATCCAAGATAACGTTGCAAGCCCCGCACATTCCTTCGCCGCAGCCCACCTTGGTGCCCAACAGGTGCAATTGCTCCCGTAAGACTTTGGCCAGGGTGGCTTCCTGATCGACGAAAATATTGCGCGGAACGCCATTAACCACGAATTGTTTTTGTATCATGATAAGCATCCACGATAGACCTTAGCCTGGCGGCCAAGGGAGAGTGACGGTTTCGAAAAAGCCACCTTTGGCCAGGAAACCCTCGTTTTAAAGCCTCGACAAGGCCGCCCAGGCCAGCCCCATCATATTTATTTCCAAAATTTTTGGACGAATCTAACTTCGCCCCACCTTTATCTTTCTAAACTTAATGATAAGTTAAGCGTTTAAACGATACCCTCCAGACTTTAAGCCAAAAACCAGCTTAAACTAAGTAAATGACCAAAAATCAACTTGTTATGCGTCTTAGAGACAAATTAGAGCGCCAAAATATCTAGCCGCTCATCCCAATCAGAACGATTTGGCCGGATCCTTTCCAATAAAGCCAGGGCCAAAAGGGGCCAGACTAATCAGGCCAACTGAAATAAAGTAGGTAAGTTTCAAAGTCAGTCAAAGGGGCTAAACAAAAGGCCAGTCAAAATGACCGCTCAAAAAGGCCAAGCCAAGCGGCTCAGCCAAAAAAGGCCTTTTTTAGGCCTTGGGCTAAGCCGGCCAGAGGGTTAGCCAAAAAGCTTTTTTTACTTGGCCCTTTCGGCCAAGGGGATAAGGCCAGCGGGTG
>JAITJP010000147.1 GCA_031278835.1 Deltaproteobacteria bacterium | reverse complement strand
TCCGTAAAAACCAAGAAGAACTAGAGCTGATCGTCAAGGCCTTGGAGATTACCGAAAAGGCCGTGGGCTGGCTTTTTGAGAGGCTTGAGATTGGCTGGACCGAGGCCGAGGCGGCTTGGTATTTGGACAGTACCTTTAGGGAGCTGGGCGCCCAGGGACCGGCCTTTGAAACCATCGTGGCCTCGGGGCCTCAGGCCGCTTTGCCCCACGCCGTGCCGGGCGAAAAAAAGATCCAAAAAAATGAACTGGTGGTCATTGACTGCGGGGCCCGCTATAAAGGATACGCCGCCGACATCACCAGAACTTTTTTTAAAGGCGAGCCAGAGAAATGGCAGATGGATATTTATCATACGGTCAGGGCGGCTCAGCTTAAGGCCATTGCGGCCATAAAACCCGGAGTTCTTTGCCAAGAGGTGGACCGGGTGGCCAGAGTTCATATCGGCAAATCCGGCTACGGAGATTTTTTTAACCATAGCCTGGGTCATGGGGTTGGCTTGGCCGTCCACGAAAAGCCCAACCTTAGCCCCAATAACTCCACCCCCCTGGTCGAGGGGGCCGTGGTAACGGTCGAACCGGGAATCTATATACCCGGTAAGGGCGGGGTGAGATTGGAGCAATTGATTTACGTAGACTCCGAGGGGGCCAGGCTGCTTAATAAAGACGAGCATTTTTACGACTTTGAGAATGAAATGGCCGCCAAGCGCCCTCTCAAGCTCTAAGGGCCATTTTTTTTCTAAGCCCGGGCCCAAGTCCCTAGGCCCAAGTCCCTAGGCCCTAGCCCATAATCCCTGGTCCATGGCTCATGGCTTATGGCTCCTGGCCCACGGCCCCAGGCCCTTTAGCCCTAAGACGGGTCAAAAAACTTGCTTACGAAGCTTAATTTTGGGGCGCTTAATTTTTTAGCGAAAGGCAATAAAAACAATTACTTATAAAAAAATTATTGCCTATTTTTGCCCCTTACTCTATGGTGGATTAATTGCCTTTTCACCTGTTTCTGGTTTTCATGTTAGAGAATAATCGCCCTTTAAGTTTTTAAGTTTACTTAAAGTCTCTTTGAGAGTTTTAAGCCGCTTAATTGGCCTTGTTTTCTTTTTTTTCTTGGCAAAAGCCTGGGCCGCCTGGCTGCCCAGCTCTCAAAAAAAACCTTAGCTTGGCTTTTTTGATTTCTCGAAAAGTCGATTTTCAAGCCCCAAAAAGCCAAATTTGATTTATTTAAGCCCAAACCATTAAAAACCTCAGGCCACTTTGAAAAAAATGGCCTTATTTGAGTTTTTAATTTAAGTAAAGCTTAGCCCGTTAAACCCACCAGCCTAAAAAAACGGCTGGTTTTGGAGAAAAAAATTCTTAACCTGGCCGTGCCCCCACCCATTGGCCCTGTTTTGGCCCCTGACTTTGCTTAAAACTTACCTCCTTACCGGCGGCCAGGCCTGAAGCCAGCCAAAGGCAGGTAAATTCCAAAGGCCTGACCTGGAGGCCGCGACAACTGGCCAAACCGACCATTTAGGTTTTAAAACTAGGCTTAGGGAAAATGGCCTGGGCCAGTTTTTGGGAGATTTGGCCAAGAGATTTCTCCGGGGGAAGCTAAACCAGTAGTTTGGGCCAAACTTTTGGTTTAGAAGTTGGGCCCAGTGGTTTTGACCATGGCGCTTGTTCCATGATACTTGGCCCATAATACTTGAGCGGGCCACTTGGCCCGGAGGCCCAGGGCTGGGGCTATTGACAAAAAATCCAGCCCCCACCAATCAGGGGGTTTTTAGCCCATGGCCCTTAAAGGGGCCCAGGGGCCTCCAGAGCCCTTGGAAAGGCCGGGGCTAGTAATTGGTGGTTTTAGGTCTGGGGAGGCCGCCAGGGGGCGATTAGGGGCCTTTACGGAGCCGTTTTTGACTGGGCCGAGCTTTGGGGATCTTGGCTTAAGGCCAAGGTCAGGTTGGGCTTATTAACCGGGCAAGTTTTTTTTGGGGCTAAATAAAAAACGAGCTTATTTTTGGGCCGGTTTTTTTTAAAAAAAAGGGCCTTGTTTGAGGGTTTTTTTAGGTACCGTAGTTTTTTATAGGCTACTGATTTTGTATTGGGAAGGGTCATAGTGTCAGAGATAGATAAACGAACCTCGGATGCTAACAACGAAGAGGCGCAAGCCGTGGTCTTTCGCCATGGGCGGATCCTGACCCTGGATCCCGGTTGTCCCAGGGCTTCGGTGTTGGCTTGTTTGAGAGGTCAAATCACCTACGTGGGGGATGACTTTGGGACGGCCTTGAGCACCTTACACCACGAGGCCGAGGTGGTCGATCTTAGGGATCGAGACGTCATCCCGGGGCTTATCGATAGCCACGCCCATGTTTTAAGCGAGGGCTTGAAGCTCTCTCAGGTTGATTTGGCCGGTCTTGATTACGAAGAGACCTTGGAAATGGTGGGCGAAGAAGCCAACGCTAGGCCAGCGGGCAGCTGGATCCACGGTCGGGGCTGGGATCAAAACCTTTGGTCCATTGCCTGGCCCACGGCCAAGGACTTGGATAAAGTCTCGCCCCATCACCCCGTGGTCTTGGATAGGATTGACAAACACTCCATCTGGGTTAATTCCCAGGCCCTAAAGCTAGCCGGTCTAAGCAAAGACACCCCTGATCCCGACGGCGGCGAGTTTGTCAGAGACGAAAACGGGGACCTGACCGGGGTCTTGATTGGCAAGGCCATGTTTATGGTCTATAACGTTATGCCCACCGACGATGGTCATGATTTTTTAGCCACTTTTAGAAAAGCCATAAATGAGCTCTTGGGTTACGGGCTGACCACCTTGGTGGATTGCGCCACCAGGCCCTCGGACGTACCCTTAATCAAAAAAGCCGTGGACGAGGGCTTGGTCAAAGCCCGTTTAAGGCTTTACTTACTGACCGAACCCTGGTTAAGCGAACTATTGGATCAAGGACCGGTTAAACACCTTTCCGGGGATAGGTTATCCATCGACGGGATAAAACTTTTTTCGGACGGATCCCTTGGTTCAAGAAGCGCTTGGTTATTGGAAAATTACGCCGATCGACCCGGCTACCGAGGGGGTCACGTTCATTCAGACGAGCATCTGGAGGCCATTTTAATCAGGGCCAGAGACATTGGTTGGCAGGTGGCCATCCACACCATCGGGGACGCCGCCATCGCCCAAACCGTTAAGGCCATGGCCCAGGTCCTGGGTCCGGAAAAAACCGATCGCAATTGGCGCTTGGAGCACTACCAGCTGGTGGCCGACGAGGATCGAGAAAGGGTCATCTCCATGGGCCTAATCCCCTCGATTCAAAGCGTGGGCCTGATGACCGATCTTCATATGGCCCCGGTCCGTTTGGGCCCCGAGCGCCTAAGGCGGGCCTACGCTTGGCGGGACATAATCGATCGGGGCGGCTATGTCATAAATGGCTCCGATTGCCCCATTGAATCGCCCAATCCCTTTTTGGGTATCTACGCGGCCGTGACCAGAAAAGATTTGAAGGGTTTTCCCCCAGGTGGTTTTGGTCGAGAACAGGCCCTAAGTCGCTTGGAAGCCCTATACAGCTACACCATCTGGCCGGCCAAGGCCGCCTTTGTTTCTGACAAATTGGGTAGCCTTAGCCCAGGCAAATTATGCGATTTCGCCGTCCTTGATCGAGACATCTTAACTTGCCCGGAAAGGGCCATCGCCGGAACCCGGGTCATGTCCACGGTGGTTAACGGAGAGATAATCTCAACCTGAAGCCTCAATTAAAGCTAAATAAAAAAGAAAAAAATAAAGCGGCTTTTCCATTGGCGGTAGTCAATGGAAAAGCCGCTTTTGGTTTTGTGGTGGAAAAAAGTTTAGGCTTCCCGAAAAAGCCCTTGGTTAAGGCCGTAATCGGGCCCCTTAGCCCTGGTCAGCTCCGGTCTGAGCATGGTTAGCCCAATGGTTAGCCCTACTCAACCATCAGCTGGCCGGGGCCCTGGTTTTTAGGCGGCCACCGAGGCCGGATAACCACCCTCGGTTACCGGTTGGGTCAGGGCGGCGTCGGGCAGATCGGCCGACAAGGTCACCTCGGCCGTGCCGCTTTTCAAATCCACCTTGGCGTCGTCAACGCCTTTGATTTCCTTTAGGATTTTTTCGACCCGGGCGGTGCAGTGACCGCAAGTCATGCCTTCGATCTTTAACTTCTTGACCATTTTTGAAACCTCATGGCTTGGGGCGGCTGGGGATACTTTTTTATCCAAGCCGCTTGGGATGGCGTCCGCCTTAAGGTGGCTAGCACCGGCCAGACGGACGGGTTTAAAAAATCTTAGTCTTAGAGCGTTCGTGACCACGCTGACCGAACTTAAGCTCATGGCCGCGGCGGCGATCATGGGATTAAGCTTCAGGCCCCAGAGTCCATAGAATACCCCGGCGGCCACGGGAATGCCAACCAGATTGTAAAAAAAAGCCCAAAAAAGATTTTGCTTGATGTTTCTTAGAACCTGGCGGCTTAACTGAATGGCGTTGGAAACGTCCAAGAGATCGCTCTTGGTTAAAATAACGTCGGCCGTTTCCATGGCGATGTCGGTGCCGGCCCCGATGGCCAAGCCCAGGTCGGCCCTGGCCAAGGCCGGGGCGTCGTTTACCCCGTCGCCGACCATGCCGACCTTGTGGCGGCCGTTATCTTGGAGATTTCTAATTTCTTGTTCCTTGTCCCCAGGCAGGACCTCGGCCAAAAGGCTGTCCAGGCCGGCTTTTTGGCTAACCGCCTTGGCCGTCCGAAGATTATCCCCGGTGATCATGACCACTTTGAGGCCAAGTTCTTTTAATTCACCAATGGCCTGGGGGCTGCTTTCTTTGATTCTATCCGATACGGCTATTAAGCCCACCAAACTCTGGTTGGCCACTAAAAAAATGGGCGTGGCCCCGTTTTGGGCTTCTAAATCGCCCCGGTCAATTAAGCCCTGATTGGCTTCTGGCAAATTAGCCAGAATTCTGGCGTTACCGGCCATTAAGCTTATTTGACCAAGTCGCCCGGATAAACCGGCGCCCGGGGTCTGGCTAAAGCCCTCGATTTCCGAAAGGCTTAAATTTTTTTCCTCGGCCTTTTTGACTATGGCTTGAGCCAAGGGGTGCTCGGATAGTTTTTCTAAACTGGCCGCCAAGCGCAGGACCTCGTCTTCCTCATAACCCTGGGCCGGAAAGACGGCCGTGACCTCGGGTTTTCCGGTCGTGACCGTGCCGGTCTTGTCCAAAACGATGACTTCCAGTTCATGGGCCAGCTCCAAGGCCTCGGCTGATTTAAACAAAATGCCGTTTTTGGCCCCCTGACCGGTGCCCACCATGATGGCCGTGGGCGTGGCCAAGCCCAAGGCGCAGGGGCAAGAAATGACCAAAATGGAGATGGCGATATTTAAGGCAAAGGACATGTCCTGGCCCAATAAAAGCCACAGCCCAAAGGCCACCAAGGCGATGCCAATGACAATGGGGACAAACACCCCGCTGACTTTATCGGCCAGCCTGGCAATGGGCGCCTTGGATCCGGTGGCCTCGTCTACCAGCCTAATGATCTTGGCCAGGGCCGTATCCTGCCCGGTTTTTTCAATCTTGACTTTTAAAAAGCCGCTCATCAAAACCGTGGCCCCGGTGGCCTTGTCGCCCTGGCCTTTATCAATGGGTAGGCTCTCCCCGGTCAGATTTGATTCGTCCACGGCCCCGTTGCCGCCGATCACGACTCCATCGGCCGCTAGGGTTTCCCCGGCCTTAACCAGCAAAATATCGCCCACCAAGATATCCTTGGTGGCAATAACTTTTTCCTGGCCATCCCTTTCCACGGTGGCCTTTTTTGGGGCTAGATCCAAAAGCCCGGCCACGGCCTGGGTGGTTTTTCTCCTGGCCCGGGCTTCCAAAAACTTGCCCACCGTGACCAAGGTCAAGATGGTGGCCCCGGATTCAAAATACAAATTCATGGCCGCTTCATGGACCATATGTAAATCGCCATGACTTAAGCCATGGGCCATTAAAAAAAGTCCCCACAGCCCATAAGCGGCCGCGGCGGCCGAGCCAATGGCGATTAAGCTATCCATGTTGGGCCCCAGCCCAACCAAGGCCTTAAAGCCCGACCGATAGTACCTAAAGTTTACGGCCATGACCGGAATCAAAAGCACGAATTGCAAAAGCCCCATGACCATCATGTTTTTTGGGTCGGCCAAATACCCTGGAATGGGCCAATTGAACATATGGCCCATGGCCAAATAAAACAAGGGTGTG
>JAITJP010000081.1 GCA_031278835.1 Deltaproteobacteria bacterium | reverse complement strand
GTAATTGTCGGTAAAGGTATCGTTTTGTTCGGGATCCAAGACCTCCAAAAGGGCCGAGGCCGGATCGCCGGCCTGACTTTGACCCATTTTGTCGATTTCGTCTAGGAGAAAAACGGGATTATTGACCCCTATTTTTCTAAGCCCGGAGATGATTTTGCCCGGGTTGGCCCCGACATAGGTGCGGCGGTGACCCTTTATTTCGGCCTCGTCCCTAAGCCCGCCCAAGGAGAGCCTATGGAACTCCCGACCGGTGGCCTCGGCGATGGCCCTGCCCAGGGAGGTTTTGCCCACGCCCGGAGGTCCGGTTAAGCACAAGATGGGCGCCTTTAAGTTATCGGTTAATTTATGGACAGCCAAAAACTCCAAGACCCGCTTTTTGACCTTTTCCAGACCGCGGTGATCGCGATCTAAGATTTCCCGGGCCAGGGTCAAATCGATCTGGCTTTTGGTCTGGGCCTGCCAAGGCAGTTCGATTAACCATTCCAGATAGTTTCTGATTTGCGAGTATTCGGCGCTTTGGGGCGGGGTCAGCCTTAGCCTTTGAACATTTCGATCAGCCTCGACCTTGGCCGTCTCTGGAAGCCCGGCCGCCTCCAGACGCTTGATCAGGTCGGCCAGATCGCCGTTCTCCTCGCTTTCGCCCAATTCTTCCTTAATGGCCTTGAGCTGCTCGCGTAGGTGCATTTCCTTATGGCGGCTGGCCATGCTGTTTTCGATTCTGGCGCTAATGGCCCGTCCGGCTTTACGGCTGGCCACTTCCAAGGTCAGACACTCCAAAAGTTTTCCGTAACGATTTTTTAGGCTATCGATTTGGAGATACTCGGCCTTAAGGCTGGCTTTGACCGGCAAAGAGGCCATGATTAGGTCGGCCAAGATACTGGGCTGACCTTCCAAGGCCCGGTTGATTTTAAAAACATTAACCTGCGGACCAGGGATCAACATGACCGCTTCGGCGAAAAGTCGTTTGGCTTCCAGGATTAAGGGCTTAAGGCTCTCGTCTGGCTCCAGGGCTTCTTCGATGGGAGTGACGCTAACCGAGAGGCCCTCGGAATCGATCTCCTCTAAGCTAATCCGGCCTAAGCCCAAAACCGTAACCTTTAAGGCCTCTGGGTCTGATTCCGGTTCTTCCACGCTCATGACCCGAACGGCCACGCCAATGGGGTAAAAATCTTCCTTGGTCATCTTCATGGGGTCAACGTCATACTTTTTTAAGGCAAAAAGCCCGAGTATTTGGTCTTCCTCATGGTCGGTTAAATAGGTGATGGTTCTAGGTTCTTCGATACCCACGCTGGAAACCAGTCTTGGAAAAGAATTTAGTTCCACCATGGGCAAAAGCCTAATGGTCTTAGGGATTTTAAATAATTCGTCTTCCGCGTTTGAGTCGTATCTCAGGTCGTGTTTCAAGGGCGGCAATGAATATAAGATCTGATTTGAGTTGTTTTCGCGCGACATAAACCATATCCTCTCTTGGGGGGATGGCCGAGGGCGCCGTCACCATATGTTTAGAATCCCAACCAAAAAATGGGATTCGATTATCCAGCCCCTTTTTTAATCGAAAAAAAACCTTTTGAGACGGGACTGGTTACCTAGAACCTTGGTCAAAAAAAAAGCCCCTCAAGGGCGCTCGCGACTAACCTTTAACCAAAGGCGCCTTCGTCTCTGACCATAAGGTAATCATGGTTTTTAGTTTTTCAAGGGCATACGAAAATATAATCATGATTTTTATCGACAATTATAAATTTTCGCTGTAAATTTGTAGCGTTATAAAACGTTTTGAAACTAAAAAAAATATCCCGAATTTGCCCACCTTTAGCTTTTGGCCTGTAATCAGGCCCCCAATCGACCAGCTGGGCATTATCAAACAAGCAAGTATTGTAAGTAAAAAAAATATCCCTGGCCAATCCCCCTCTAACTGACCCAATAACTAATAAAATTTTCCAAAAAAACCCCAATGGCCAATAAGCCCCAAAAGCTAATGCTTTTGTTATTTTCCCTCTATAACACATCGATTAATTTAAAAAAAATTACTAATATTAAGTTGAACATTTTCTGGGGGCCCGGTCTGAGCCGGATTTTTTGTCAGGAAACTTCAGCTCAGGAAAAGGGCCGGCCATCGGGCCTGGGAGCCCTGGGGCCCTTAACCCCGTATTTACCCCCCCAGACCCCCCGGTCAAGACCGGCTACGGGGCTATTAGGGCCCTTAACCGGCCTATCTGGCGGGTGGACGAGCTTTGATTTTTAGGTCAGCCAGGACCGGGCCAGCCCAGCTGGGGCTGGGCCTTTGCTGGTGAGCTAAAAAAACTCAAGTCCTGTCTTAAGAATTTTTTCTTATTTATTAGAAAATAAAAAATTTATCCTTTGAGAAATTTTTTAGCTAAAATGAATTTATCCACAAGAATAATATATTATCAAATTTAGCTTAAAAAACTATGTTAACATTTCTAATAAAAATTTATAACAGTAAAAAAATCCCTATAGGTAAATTGATAAAGTTCTCGCTTTTCAATCATTCGGTCTTTTTCATTTAAAGACCGAATCATCTTAACTAAAGTAAATTTTTACCATGTCTTTAGGTTATCTTAAATAAACTAAAGCTTAATTTTTTTATGAATAAAAATTCTTCTATCTACAAAATATCATGTCAAAGTAATATCTAACAAAAGTAAAATAAGTAATAAATATTTTTTATTTATTAAAAAATCAAAAAAAATTTTTTAATTAACTTTAGCTAAACTTAAGCTTGTATAAAAATAAATTAAACCAATAAATTAATTCTAAATAATTTTTTACCTAACTAAAATTGTATCTATGAAATAATAAATAAAAGCTTAACTCTACAATCTTTTAGGCAAAATCATATAAAGACCAAATCATTACAAAATAATCAAATATTACTTAATCTTAAGCTTATTTCTAAATAGTCTCAGTCTTTATTGATTGAGACTTAATATCCTAAAGTCTAAATTTTTATCTCAAGATCCAACTGGATGAGAGAATTTACTTGGCCTAAGCATGATTGACTTGCCCTGGCAGGGCCTAAAATAAAATTGGCTAAAACAAAAAAAACTAATTTCATCATTTGTTTAAAATAACCCCAAGATGTTTAGAAAGTAAGCCCGGAAAGCGGCTAGCCCTAGGGCTTTGCTTAAAGCCCAAAGGGCAAATGGCCAAAAAAAAGCCGGGTAATGATACCCGGCTTTTTTGGAAATTTATTTGAGCCTTGGGGGAGAATTAAAAGCCACCGCCTGGCCGGGGTGGTTTTAGGGCAAGAGCTCCAAGGTGACCACGTTAAGTAGGCCCCAAAGGGCGTCCAGGGGCATAAAGAAATGGGCGTGGGAATCCACGAGATAGCCGGCTTGGGCTGGAAATTCATCGTCCTGGGGGTCAAAAACGCAGGCTATTTTGACTTTTGGTAAAACCTGCCAGGTGAAGAGATACTCGGAACTCTTTTCGGCCCCCTTGGAAAAGGCCTTTTGGGCCAGGAGTTCTGGGCTGGTCGGGTAGGCCTGGGCCAAGGGAGCCGTGGCCACTTCATGCGGGCCCCTAAAAAACATGGCCCCGCCCGGGATTTCCATGGTT
>JAITJP010000473.1 GCA_031278835.1 Deltaproteobacteria bacterium | reverse complement strand
AAGGCCTGGAAACTTGAGGCACAATCAGTCAAGTTTTGATTTTTATTATCGGGCCCGGGGTGGGCGGCTCGATGGGGCCGGTTGGTTTGGGCACAGGGGGCCAAGTGGTTTGGTTTTTTTTAGGGGGAGTTTATTGGTGGCTTTGGCCGGCTGGGGCTGGTCAAGGGAAAAAGTAATGGAAAGCTTAGGGGCGTAATTATTATGAAAATTGTAATTTTTTGCAAAGTGAAAGGGGAAAAGATAAAATATAAGTGGAGGTTTAAAGATAAAATTAGTTTGACTGGTGTGGAAGAAATAATTAGTAAATTATTTTGGGCAGATAGGCTGATTAGGCGATTGGTGTGATGGTTTGGAGGGGAATTGGGCTTATTAAGCTAATTTAGGTGAGAGCATGATGGTTAATTTGGTTAAACGTTTAGGACATTTTGGGCTTTTAAGCTTAATAAGTTTGCTTTTGATCTTGGCGGCTTGGCTTTTTTTGGTAATGCTTCCGGATAGGCAAGACCAGGAAGAATTGGAGCCCAGGCTGACCAGTTACTTGACTGACTATAGGAAAATTCCAGGCGTGACTCAGGAAGAGATGGCCGCCATAGAGGCTTTAAAAAATCAAGGGCTGGTTTTTGGAACGCTTAGAAGCGGCAAGGCTTTTGAAAGGGAGGATCAAAAGAAAGGCGGCTTTTTAATTAAGTTTAGTGAGGCATTGTCTAAGATGTTTGGGCTTGAGATTAAGCAGGTTTTTATTAAACCAGCCGAACTGGTTGAGGCCCTGAGCTCCGGGTCAATCGATTTGTCTTGTGAGATTGATCTTGACCAGGGCCAGGGCTTTATAAAAACCGAAAGTCCCATTTTTAAAAGGCAGGTCACGGTTTTTAAAAGTCTAAAGCCTAAGGGGGACAAGGAGAGTTTGGCTAAGGCCGGTAAGAAAGCCTATGGCTTTTTGGAAGAGTCGAGCGTCAAGGACATGGTTTTGGAAAGCCAGGCTGAGCCAGTGGAGGTGCTTTATTATAAAGATTATTACCAGGCCATTAGGGGCCTAAACCAAGGGGAGATCGAGGCCTTTTTTGACGAATCAAACGCCTTTATTTTTTTCAGACGCTATAGCGACATTGACGGAAAGTACTTTTTTCCAACTGAAGAGAAATATGATTATTTGATGACCGGAAAGGAAGAATTGGCCCCAATAATCAGCGTGGTTGAAAAGTTTTTGGACGCCGGGGGCACCAATTATCTTTTCAACTTACACGATTTGAGCGTTGAGGAGTATAGAAAAATCTACTTTGAAGACTCTCTGGATGAGGAGCAAAAACAGTATCTGACTGGGCTCAGGTCTTTAGGCCAACCCATTAAGGTGGCCTTGGATTCCAACAATTACCCCGAGAGTTTTTATAACAAAATAAGCGAAAAGTTTGAGGGCATTGCCCCGGATACCTTGGAAGTCATGAGTTCGGTGACTGGACTTAACTTTGAAATCGTGAGTAAGCCCACCGAGAGCGAAAACGAGGTCACCGCCGATCTCCTGGCCGGACGAGCCGACATGATGACCAGCGTTAACTATCAACCGCTTGATTCCAAGGTTTTTATCTCCGGCTCCATAATTTTAAGTTTGGATCGCTACGCTTTGATTGGCAAAAATACCAAGAGCGACCTCTTTCATAGTCAAATTCCTTACGTTAAAGTGGGCTTGGTAAAAAATCTACAAAACTCGGCCGCCTACCGGACAAAGTTCCCAAATCCCCATAACGTTACTGAGTTTAATTCTATGGAAGAGGCCATGGAAGCCTTAAAAAGTGATGAAATTGATTATTTGATGGCTTCTTTGAATTATTTAAGAAATTTGACTAACTATAAAGAAGAGCCAAATTACAAGCTGGCCATTGTTTTTGACAATGAGGAGCCCTCCTTTTTCCACTACAACGCCGCCAACGAAAAACTTCGTTCGCTTATGGACGAGGCCATGAGGATTACGGATTTGGAAAGGATCCAGATCCAGTGGCTTAGCAAAATGTTCAATTACCGGCAGAAATTTATAAAAGACCTCATCCCCTTGGGCCTAATATTTTGCCTAATGTTATTGGGCTGGCTTATTGGCCTAATTCGCCTGAACCTTAAAAACCGTAAGCTTAACGAAACTTTGGGCCTTTTGGTTGAGGCCAGGACCAAGGAACTAGTCGAGGCCCAAAAAGAGCTGGTCTCCGAAAAGGGCTTATTAAGCCAGATATTGGATTCCTGCCCAGTAAGTTTGATAATCGCCAAAAACGATCGGATTAGTTTCATCAATCCCTTTGCCCGGGATTTTTTTGGAAAATTCGTGGGCGATCGCTGGGCCGATTGTTTTTACGATAAGGGCTTGGCCAAAGAATATCTGGAGATTTTATCCGAGGGTGGAGAAATAAACTGGAAACCCATTAGCCTAATTAAAGCCGACGGCAAGATTTTTGAGGCCTTGCTTAATTGTTTTTATTGCGATTTTAAGGGCCAAAAATCAAACATGTATTGGATAACCGACGTCTCCGAACTTAGAAAGGACGCCTTGGAGCAGGCCGAGGCCAGAGAGATGGCCGAAAAAACCTCAAACGCCAAAAGCGAACTCTTGGCCAACATGAGTCACGAAATAAGAACCCCCATGAACGCCATTTTGGGCTTATCTAAGCTAGCTTTGGAAACGGAACTTAGCCATACCCAGAAAGATTATTTGGAAAAAATCGTGGGGGCCACCTCGTCTTTAATCGGAATCATCAACGATATTTTGGATTTTTCCAAAATCGAGGCCGGAAAAATCAATCTGGAGATAATTCCCTTTAGGCTGGAGGAAGTGCTTGAAAAATCGCTAAATCTCTTCGTGTTTGGGGCCAAAGAGAAAAAAATCCAATTACTTTTTTACCTTGACCCCAAGACCCCCACCAGGTTAATTGGCGATCCCTTAAGGCTAAGCCAGGTCATAAACAATATCATTGGTAACGCCTTAAAATTCACCAAGAGCGGCCACGTTAAACTGGAAGTCAGAGAAATTAAAAGCCAGGCCGGATTGGCCTTAGGTCAGCGCTCCCACCCTGATGGCCCTGGCCAGTCAGGGGATCTGGTAAAACTAGAGTTTAAGGTTTTGGATACGGGCATTGGCATTAACCAAGAGCAAAAAGCCAGATTGTTTAAGGCCTTTACCCAAGCCGATAGTTCTTTTACCAGGCGCTATGGTGGGACCGGTTTGGGGCTAAGTATCAGTCGGGGCTTGGTGGAACAAATGGGCGGCCAGATTTGGGCCGAGGGCATACCGGGCCAGGGCAGTGAGTTTGTTTTTACGGCTAAGTTTAAGCTGGAAAATAGAACTCCTTACGTAAGTTACCCCAAAGAGTTTGAGGGCCTGAAAATCTTGGCCGTGGACCATTACCCTCCGGCCCTAGAGGTCTTGGCCAAAAATCTCAGCCATCTGGGTTTTTCGGTAAGTCAAGCTTCTGGGGCCCAAGAAGCCTTGGATTTGATTTTGGCTCAAAATAAGGAGAGTTTTAGAGCGGCCATCGTTGACTTGGACCTGCCTGGCCTAGGTGGTTTGGGCCTGGCCCAGGAAATTAAAAAAATCGAGGGCCTCAAAACCGAGGTGATTTTGACCATAAACGATGACCTTTCCAAGATGACCAAGGAAAATGCCGAACTGGGCCTGGCTAGGGTTTTAACCAAACCGGTGACGGCCTTGGATTTAATGAGGGCCCTGGGCGGCATATTGGGCTTGGAAGAAATGCCAACAATCAGAAGGTCAGACAGAGCTGAGAGAAATAAAGAACTGGCCGTGATCGAAAAAATCAAAGGGGCCAAGATTTTGCTGGCCGAAGACAATGAATTAAACCAGCTGGTGGCTACCAAAATTCTAAATAACGCCGGTTTTATTGTCGAGGTGGCCGCCAATGGCCGTGAGGCCGTGGAAAAGGTCCAGGCCAAAAATTACGATCTGGTCTTAATGGATATTCAGATGCCCGAGATGGATGGGCTTACGGCCAGCGAGACCATTAGGCGCCTTCCGGGCTTTGAAGATTTACCCATAGTGGCCATGACCGCCCACGCCATGAGCGGCGACAAAGAAGCCAGTTTAGCCGCTGGCATGAATGACCACGTGACCAAGCCCATTAACGTCAAGGAACTTTTTAAGGCCTTAAGCCGGTGGATTGACCCTGGGAAATTTAATGGTCAGGCCAAAAACGCCTAAATTTTGGCCTAAAAAAACGCTCCCTGGCCGGAAAAAAATGATTTTTTTTTCAGCCCAATCAGGCCAAAAATGGCCAGGCCGGCCCTGAGGGCCCCATTAAAAAAAACACCAAAATATTCCGGTATTTAGCCAATTGCCCCGTAAAGGGCCAAAAAGCCCCCTAGGCGGCCTTTGCCCATCAAACCTACACAGATATCCAGATCAGCTCCTCGAAGCGCTCCCAGGCCCCAAGATGGCCGTTTAAAAGCCAAGTTTTGAGACTACCAGATCTCCACCGGACCAGGCCAAAAACCTAGCCTTGACCAGAACCGATCTCCAAAAATAAAAAAGCCCGGGCCAAGAACTTGGCCGGGCTTAGGGGTAAAACTATTTTTTTTCTGGCCGGATTAACCAGCCTGGCCTTAAGACCTTTTGGACTTGAGGTCAGGTTGACTTTAATCGCTTTCGTAAAGGGGGCCTTGGTTTATGGCCTTGGCCCCAATGTCGGTTCGGTAGTGGGCCCCTTCGAAGTTTATGAGCGAAACGGCTTTGTAGGTTTTTTCAATGGCCTGGCTTAGGCTATGGCCAAGCCCGGTGACCCCGAGAACGCGGCCACCATCGGTTAGGGGCGTTTCCACCCAGGTATCCACCCCGTCCACGGGCACTTTGCGGGGCACCTTACTGACCCCGGCTTCAAAAATGTAAATGTTGTCCATGGCCCTGGCCTGATCCAGTCCGGTGATGACATGGCCGGTGGAGTAGGGGCCCGGGTAACCCTTGGAGCTCATGACCACGCAAATCGAAGAACCATTGTCCCAATCCAAGGTGATTTCGTGGAGAGTACCATTGGCCGCGGCCAGTAAGGCTTTGGACAGATCGCCCTTAAAAAGGGGCATTAAGGCCTGGGTTTCGGGATCGCCAAAGCGAGCGTTAAATTCAAGAACCTTGGGGCCGCTTAAGGAGATCATCAGCCCGGCGTAAAGAAGACCGCAAAAAGGCGTACCCTCCGCGGCCAAGCCTTCCACGGCCGGAATCATGATGGTCTCCATGATGATTTTTTCCAGGGCCGGGGAGCACAGGGGGGCCGGGGCGTAAG
>JAITJP010000431.1 GCA_031278835.1 Deltaproteobacteria bacterium | reverse complement strand
CCTCGCTTTCGGAGGTCTCGGGTAAACCCTCGGCTGAAGAATAGGCGATTAAGGGCTGCTTGGCCAGCTGTTCGGCCAGGGCGGCTTTTTCTTCCACGGTCCCCTCGGTGGCCACAAGGAACTCTTGGCGAGAGTAGACCCGGACCTCGCGGCCCTCGGCCCCATCGATGATGGCCACGACATAGTCGTCGGCCAGGTCAGGGTAATCGCCAATGGTATTGGCCGTAATGGAGGCCAGCTCAGAGATGATTTTTCCGGCCACCTGATCCATGGCCAGATCCACCTTGTCGGTAATGGCCGAGGCCGAGCTTTCTTCGGCGGCCAAGTAATTGGCCAAACTATCGTAAGAATCGGTCTTACCGACGTTTAGGAGGGCCGGTTCTCTAAGGCTACTATTGGTTGAAAACAATATCGAGTTGATTGACACGGTAACCTTCCTTGCGGCCCTGATAGAATTACGCCGCGCTGATGGGAAATTTTGACCGCCCAAGGGGCCCGGTCAGGAAAGAATGCATTTATCGTGCCATATTGTAATTTATGAAAGGCCAAGCATTGGGCTGGTATTTTGGGGTTTTTGAGCCTTTGGGAACGATTTGGTGGGGGAGGGGCTATGGTTTTTTTTGGGGGGTTTTTAGGGAAAAAAAAATAAGGGCCCTGTGGGGAGCCTAGTGGGGCTGGGCCTCATTATTTATCCATAAAAGTTTTGGGGTAGATACCAGCGTAAAAATCTGGCCCCCCAAAAAAGCCAGATTAGGGCGGCCAGGGAAAGGAAAGGGCCAAAGGGGATGGGCCGAAGGCCCAGGCCGGACTTGGGGAAACGGCCAGAGAAGACCAGAATAATGACCGATAAAAGGCCCAGGACCGAGGAGAGGAGTAAAACGGGGATGATTGAGGAAAGGCCTAGAAATAGGGCGATCAGACCCATGAGCGGCGGATCGCCTTCGCCCAGGCCTCGATGCCCTTTGAGAAGCTTGTAAATCATGGAAAGAAGCCAGAGAGACAAAAAGGCCGTCAGAAAGGCCAGGGCCGCCCCGGCTAGACTGATGAGGCGGGCGTTCCAACCTAATTCGGAAAGGTAAATCCAAAGGGCTTTGTTGGTGGGACTTTTGTAGGGATCGATCAGGGCGGCCATTAGGCCAACCAGATAGGTGGGTCTGACCAAGATGTCGGGGATGACCATGTACTCAAGGTCAATAAAGGCGATGGCCGTAAGACACAGGGTAAAATAAAAGTAGGCGATATAGCGAAAAGTCAGGCCCTCGGCCTGGAAAAGAAAAAAAGACAAAAGGGCCGAAAGGAGCTCAACCAAAGGGTAACGAATGGAAATGGGCGCTCGGCAAGAGCGGCAACGGCCCCTTAGAAAAACCCAGGAGAGCACGGGAATGTTATCGTACCAAGCGATTTGGTTGTGGCAGGTTGGGCAAAAAGATCGAGAGGGTTTGGAGACGTCCAGACCTTCCCGTGGCAAACGGTATATGACCACGTTTAGGAAACTTCCAACGACCAGGCCAAAACAAATGACAATCGCGGAAATGAGAAAAAGCGAGACCCCAGTTAATTCCATCGATTTCCTCAAACTTTATGGGTTGGCCCAGATAGGATGGGGCAGCCTATCTGGCTTAACCCGAAGTTCTGCCGATTTAACGGGCCTTGGCCGCGGAATCGGGAAAAATCTTTTCCATTTTTTCGTTTAAAGTGTCGGCGGTAAAAGGCTTGACGATATAGTTACTGACTTTGGCTTTGACCGCCTCGATGATGTTTTCCTGCTGGGCTTCGGCCGTAACCATCAGAAAGGGGATATCCTTAAGGTGGTCAGTGCCGCGCACGTGCCTTAAAAGCTCAATTCCGGTCATATTGGGCATGTTCCAATCGCTGATTATGAGATCAAATTTGTCAATCTCCAGGATGGCCATGGCCTTAACCCCATCCTCAGCCTCGCTTATGTTATTGATGCCCAATTGCCGCAAAATGTTTTTAACGATACGCCGCATGGTCGAAAAATCGTCCACCACCAGAACCTTCATGTTCTTGTCGTAGGCCATAAAGTCGTCTCCAGCTCCAAAAAATGGATGTATTTTTTAGACGCGCCAAGATGGCCGGCGCGTAAGTAAATAATTAATTTAGGGCGCTACGCTTGGAAATTTCAGCGTAACTCCAGAGATTACCTTTCTAACCATTTTTAAGCCAGGCCAAGCCAGGCCAAGCCAGTCTAAGCCAGGCTAAGCCAGGACTTGGAGGGAAGTTTTTTTTAAAAAAAAACTTTTTTGTCCAGGTAAATGGCTGGTTATAATTGTAATCTATTTTAACCACCTCGGATATAATATCAAAATAGTGGTTATCAAACAAGGGCTCAAAGCGGCCAAGCCGATCCGGGCCGGCCCGATGGCCTCCGGGCCGCCAGTCCCTGGGGCGAGTTTAAGGCTTTGGCCCCGGCCAGGGGCCCCCAGGGCCCGGATCATTAGACTCTGGGTGAGAAAAAACCCTAGACAGAAAGGAACCATGGGAACTGGCCAAACCAAGTTAAATTTTTTTAAAAAAAGGACTAGAGTTAGGACTAATACAGGACAAAACGAGAGTTGTAAAGCTCATTACTTAATAACAGTCGTTAAATTTAATTGGGCCAGTGATCCATTAAGTGAGGTAAAT
>JAITJP010000334.1 GCA_031278835.1 Deltaproteobacteria bacterium | reverse complement strand
ACACTAATGGGCCCGAGGCTGGCCCCCTGGCTAGGCCAACCCCAGCCAGATCGACCAGACGGGACATCATCAAATACGATCAGCTTTATGAGCAACTTTTTCAGGAAGACCTGGCCGACCTGCCCCCAGAGGAAAGGAACCTGCCCCGTTTGTGCCTGGTTACTTTGGTCAAAAGCACCATCGGCCGGGTCCCCAAACATCGCCGCACGGCCAAGGCCCTGGGTTTGACCCGCCTGGGCAAAACGGTTATCCACGAGTTAAGCGATCCCATCAAGGGCATGCTTAACCAGATTAGCTATCTGGTGGACATCGAATTTATCCTGCCCCGGGCCGAGTCCCCATTGGACCAGAGCGACCTCCAGGCCCAAGGGCCCGAAGCGGCCCAGGTCCCGGCCGATTCTGGCCCGGAAAGCGGGGCTGAGTAAAGCTTAGAGAGTTTTAACCCAGGCGAAAATTTTTTTTGCCCCCATATTTCTACCAGACCTTGAGTTTTTCGCCGGTTGCGGTTAGCTCAAACCAATTAATGGAAAGCTCAGGTTGAGAGTTTTTTTAGGTGAATCGATATGCGGCTCCATGAATTAGGGCCCCTGAAAGGCGCCAAACGTAATCGCAAGCGCATTGGTCGCGGGGAGAGCTCCGGTCAAGGCAAGACGGCCGGCCGGGGTCACAAGGGCCAGAAAGCCCGATCCGGCGGCGGCACCAGGCCAGGCTTTGAGGGCGGGCAGATGCCCTTACAGAGGCGGCTGCCCAAAAGGGGCTTTACCAATATCTTTAAAAAGGTCTACCAATTGGTTAGTCTGGAGGACCTCAATTTCTTTGAAGACGATCAGAACTTAAGCCCCTTGGATCTCTTAAATCAAGGCTTAATCAAAGACCCCTTGGCCCCGATTAAGCTCTTGGCCAACGGCGATCTGACCAAAAAGCTTAACCTGACCGTTCAGGCCGCCTCCAAAGCGGCCCTGGAAAAGGTGACCGCCCTGGGTGGTCAACTGACCCTGGGTCCCCTAAGTCCGGAAATCAAGGAAAACATCGTTAAGTTTCGTAGCCAGTATCCAGACGACCTGGAGGTCCACCTGGTCGGGCCCGATGGTACCATGACCTAAAGTCCCCGGACTTAAGGCCCAAAGCCCCCGGGGGCCCAGCCCCCCCAGGCCCCTCCCTATGATTAAAAACCGCTCCAGAAGCTATTAAGCGAAGGCAGGACATTGCAAGGAATACCTGAAAAAGCCGGTCTAAACGAACTGACCAAGCGGATCATTTACATGCTCCTGATGCTGGCGGTTTACCGCGTTGGCGTTCACATCCCCACCCCGGGGGTGGATACCCAGGCCATCGCCGATTTATTTAGAGGCTTTGCCGGCACCTTACTGGGCCTTTTTGACATGTTTTCCGGTCGAGCCCTGTCGCAATTTTCCATCTTCGCCATGGGCATCATGCCCTATATCTCGGCCTCGATCATTATCGAGCTTCTGACCGTGGTTTGGCCCCACTTAAACCGCCTCAAAAAAGAAGGCGGCCAGGATGGCCGGCGCAAGCTGACCCAGTATTCCAGGTATTTGACGGTTGGCCTATCCCTTTTCCAGGGCTTCATGTTGGCCGTGGGCTTGGAGCGCATGTCTTTGGGTTCCCAGTCGGTGGTCATCGTGCCCGGGTACTCCTTTAGGCTCATGGCCATGATTACCTTGGCCGCCGGCACCTGCTTTATCATGTGGCTGGGCGAGCAGATTACCGAACGGGGCATTGGCAACGGTATTTCCCTAATCATCTTTGCCGGCATCGTCGAGGGCTTGCCCCAGGCCGTCCAGGGGGTTTTTTCCGATCTGACCACCAACGAACAATCCTTACTGCGCATGGCTTTCTTGGGGGCCGGCTTGGTTTTAATCGTGGCCGGGGTGGTCTTTTGCGAAAGGGCCCAAAGAAAAATTCCCGTCCACTACGCCCAGAGGATGGTTGGCCGCAAGATGGTTGGGGGCCGCTCCACCCATTTGCCCCTTAAATTAAACCCAGCCGGGGTTATTCCGCCTATTTTCGCTAGTTCTTTAATTATGTTCCCGGCCACTATCGGTCAATTTGTCGATCTTCCTTTTCTTAAGGATTTAACCACAAGAAATAACTGGCTTTATAACCTAATTTACGTAGCTTTAATAGTCTTTTTCTGTTATTTTTACACCGGAGTCCAGTTCAATCCCGATGACGTGGCCGAAAACATGAAAAAGCATGGTGGTTTCGTGCCGGGCATCAGACCGGGCCAAAAAACGGCCGAGTACATAGACCGGGTCCTGACCAGGTTGACCTTATGGGGGGCGGCTTACGTCTCGATTATCTGCCTACTGCCCAGTTTTATCATGGACTATTTTAGGGTCAACTTTTATTTTGGCGGCACGGCCCTTTTGATCGTGGTCGGCGTTTCCCTGGACACCATTGGTCAGTTCCAGTCTTATTTACTAAACAGCCAATACGACGGTATTCTTAAAAAAGGCATGTCTGGTTTGGGCCGCATCCAGCCCCGTCGGCGCGGCTAACCGCGTCCCCCGGGACTCCAGAGCCCGAGCTAAAAATGGCTCTTGACAAAAACGGCCAAATAGGAAATAATAGTTGATTACTGTTTTGACCGGCTCCAGGGCCGGCCAAAGCGGCCTTTAAATAGGGGGAGGTAGCCAGGTGATAGTTATTTTGTTGGGGCCTCCGGGAGCCGGCAAGGGCACCCAGGCGGCGGCCATAGTCAAGAGCTTAAAGATTCCCCACGTCTCCACCGGCGATATTTTTCGGGCCAACCTGGAGTACGAAACCGCCTTGGGTTTGGAGGCCAAAAAATATATGGACCAGGGCCAGCTGGTCCCAGACGATCTGGTGGTCAGACTGGTGGCCGATCGTTTAAGTAAGCCCGACGCCGAGGCGGGGGCCTTACTGGACGGCTTTCCCAGAACCATAGTCCAGGCCCAGGCCCTTTCGGATATCCTGGCCGCCAAGGGCAAAAAAGTTGACCGGTGCCTTTTGCTGGAAGTGCCGGACCAGGATTTGATCGCCAGGCTCTCGGGGCGCCGGCTGTGCCGGAGCTGCGGTCAGGGTTACCACATCATTTCTTCGCCGCCTAAGCGGGAAATGATCTGCGATAAGTGTGGCGGCGAGGTCTACCAAAGGGATGACGACCAGGCCGAGACCATCAAAAGCCGTTTGGCCGTCTACCATGAAAAAACCCAGCCCTTGGTCCATTGGTACCAAAGCCGGGGCCTTTTAAAGGTCATAAACGGCCAAAATGACCCCCAAACGGTCCAATCCGAGATAGCCCAGGCCCTGGGCCTTTAAGGCCAGGGTCTTTAGCCCTTAGACCTGGGAACCAAGATCATGGTTCTTAGACAGTGGTGAGGAAAATGAAAGTACGTTCTTCGGTTAAAAAAATGTGCATGAAGTGCAAGATAATTAAGCGCTTCGGCCAAGTTCGGGTCATTTGTTCAAACCCCAAGCACAAACAACGTCAGGGCTAAGGCCAGGTTTTTTTTGGTGGCCCTAAAAAGGGCGGCCTAGAGGTTATTTTTAACTTATCTCGGTTATGGCTTTTTAAAGCTCGGCTTTGATCATAAAGCTTTTATTGGAGATAAGAGAAGTAAGGGACAAGGGAGGATTCTTAGGTGCCCAGGATTTCAGGCATAGATTTACCCCGCCAAAAGCGCGTCGAAATCGCTTTGACCTATATTTACGGTCTGGGGCGCTCCAGCGCCCAGGCCATTTTGACCAAGGCCGGTATAGATTTTGGCGTCAAAAGCGACAATCTGACCGACGACGAGGTCACCAAGATCCGCCGTATCATTGACAGCGAATACAAGGTCGAGGGTGACCTGCGCCGGGAAGTGACCATGAACATCAAGCGTTTGATGGATCTGGGTTGCTATCGCGGACTAAGGCACCGCAAAGGCCTACCGGTCAACGGCCAAAGGACCCACACCAACGCCAGGACCAGAAAAGGCCCCCGGCGCTCGGTGGTCGGAAAGAAAAAGGCCCCATCCAAATCCTAAGTCAGAAATGCCCAGGCTTAAATTTAAGCCTGGGGCCCCTGGTCAATTTTTTTTAACCAATTAACCTTTCGCCCTTAGAGGTATCAATGTCGGCCAAAGCCTCGCGCAGATCGCGCAAAAAAAAGGATAAAAAGATCATTCCCATCGGGGTGGCTCATATCCATTCCACCTTCAGTAACACCATCGTGACCATCACCGATCCCCAGGGTAACACCTTGGTTTGGTCGAGCTCCGGTGTGCAGGGATTTAAGGGT
>JAITJP010000324.1 GCA_031278835.1 Deltaproteobacteria bacterium | reverse complement strand
GGACGCGGTCAGCAAAAAGGCTTGTATTTTCGGGAATATTTCATTATACTTAAATGGTAACCACATAACGGCTCACCATTTTAATTTTTTCACCAGAAAATTTATTTTTTAATATCTATTTTTATATTAGAATGATATTTTGTTAACTAACTTATCTTGAGGAAACTTAAATTAGCGAAAAAAAATTAAATCAAGTCGTGTCTTTAACTTGAAGCTATTTTTTTATCAATACTTGTCACCTTAGTACCTTTGAGAGGTTAGAGGGCTGGTTTTAAGGCCAGGTCAATCGATATTTAAATGGTAAAATTATCGATTAATTCAATCAAATTTGACAAATTACCGATCTTTAGGCTATCATAGATCCCGTTCTCAAGCGGGCTTCCTACCTTAACTCTCACCCCTTTACCTGGTAGCTATACAAAAATGGAGGGACATAATTTGGCTAGATCATTTTTGGCCACTTTGTTGGCCCTTGTGATTTCTTGTTTCTTTTCTTCACCAGTCATAAGCGCCGATAGTTGGAAAATTATATCATGGGCCTCGCCTCTAGGCCCGCAAGCCCTTTCCTATGATTACTTATGTGGCCTAAAGGCCATGTTAAGTTTTATAAACATGTATGAAGGCGCCGATAGCGTCCCAATAGATATCTATTCACAGGAAATAGACGACGGTATACCTGATTTTCCGGCCCGGCTTAATCTGGTCATGAGTCAAATCCAGCCCCATCTGGCCGTGGGCGGAGCGGCCAGCAGTAAAGCCGCGGCCACGGCCAATTATTTTAGGCGCACCGGGGTCATCTGGTTTGGGCCCTGGTCCAATAAGTCCGAACTCTACCAAGGCCGCGATGACGATCCCATTGGCATATTGCCCACGGCCGAGGACGAGCTTGAGTTATTGATGGCCTACGCCAAAAAGCGCCTGGGCCGCGAGGGATCGCTCCTTTTTATCCATTACCGAAGCCCCTCATCAGACCGGGAGCTGGAATTTGCCTTAAAACTGGCCGCCGCCGAGGGCTTAAATATCACCCCAGTGCCCTTGGCCACCAACTTTAGAAACTGGGGGGAGCTGGAAAAAAGCGCCCTGGGTAATGGCGGCATCATCTTGTGGCTTCCGGCCGGGCCGGCCGCGGCCATCGTCAGGACCATCAAAAACCGCCTGCCCGAAGACGTTTTGTGGATGACCAATTCCCTTAACTCGCCCGGCCTGGAAGTTACCGAAATGACCGGGGGCCTCTGGGAAGGCATGATCTTTCCCTCGGTCCTTTATCCCAAATCAGCCCTGACCCAATCCTACGACGCTGTTTTGTATAAATACGGGCCCAAGGGCCTGACCTTGGATTACCAAGCCTATCTGGGCTTGGCCCAGGCCCAAATCCTCATTAGGGCCCTGGTGGCTACCCCGGCCAAGGCCCAAAGCAAAAGCCTGCGCCAAGCCCTGGAATCGGTCCACACCGATGGGACTCTCCTCTACCTACGGGAGTTTAAAACCGGCCCGCCGCCCAAGGGCTCGGCCTACCTAGCCGTGGCCACGGCCAACTGGGGCTGGATGCCCGTCCCAGAATAAATGGCCAAAACCATTAATGGCTTTGTCTAAGGTTGATTATGAACCAATTTAATCCCAATTTACCCAGCCTGCGCTGCCCCGGCTGCGGCCAGAGCCTTAATTTGCCGGCCGAGACTTGCCCGCACTGCTCCTATAACTTTAGGGCCGGTCATATGGGCCCTCCAGGCCAGCCCCTGACCGGCCCCTCGGCAGCAAGCCCGGCCGGCCTGGGCTTTAAGGTGTCTGGCTCTGAAGTCAATCTGGAGCCCGAGTCGGGTCGAAACAAACTAGTCAGGCTGGCCGGGGGCCTGCTGGCCGCCCTGGTTTTAATCTTAGTCTTGTTTTTTATCTTTCGAGACGACCAGAGCCAGGAGATAGCCGGGCCGCCCCCGGGCGGGCCAAGGGGCGAGCCCATGACCATTGAGCAAATCAGAACCGACTCGCCGGTTTTAAACCCCTCCAAAACCATCAATCGGGCCCGGAACCTGGCCGACACGGCCGAGGACAGAAACCAGGAGCTTAAAAATATCGAAAAGGACCTTGAGTAATAAGCTTTTTTCTAAGCCCGGGCCCCAAAAAATTTTATGGCCCCAATCTTGCTTCTCTGGGAGGTTAAGTTAAAGGCCCATCAAGCCGCCCGCCTGGGCTAACTGAGGGGCCCAGGCCGTCAAAAAAGGATAGCCAATGGCCATGGCCGGTTTTAAGTTCAGACTTGAGTTCATGATTAGCCTTAGGAAACGGCGCGAAGAAGAAGCGGCCGTCAAGCTGGCCAAGCGGCTAGCCAGTATTAGGGAACTGGAGGACCAGATCAACGCCTGTCACCTTAAGCTGGCCGAGATGGCCGATGAACTAAGTCAACTAAGCGCCCTTGGTCAAATAACCGGCCCCTTACTTTTAATGTACAGTAATTATCAAGAAAAGATAAGAAAAGAAATTAAGAGACTTTTAGAACTTTTAGCCTTAAGTCGTAGAGAAGAAGCTAAAGAAAGAATGCTTTTAAGAAAAGCCGTGGTTGATCGCCGGATCATGGAAAAGTTTAAAGAAAACAAGAAACTGACTTGGAAGACGGACCGGGAAAAAGAAGAACAGGAACTGATGGAAGAACTGGCCAGCCTATCGCGGGCCAGAAAAAAATTGGAGGAGCCGGATGAGGACCCAAAGCCAATGGCCAAAGATTAACCCGAAACCGCTTAAGCCGCCCCTGGGCTCCTGGGTTTCGTCTTACCCTAAAAGCAAGTCAGGGCCTTTGCCCAAAAGCCCGGCCCCGGCCAAAAAAAGCCTAACTAGCCCAGCCCCAAAAAACAATCTATCTGAAAAAAATGACTATTTGCCCGGACTTGAGCCCAGGGAAACGGCCCTGACCGAGGCCAAAAATTCTTCCTTACCGGTTAAGGCCAAGAAAAAAAATTCTCTGGGCTCGGCCTTTCTAAGCCTGGCCCTGGTGGTCTTGCTTTTTGGTTTAGTGGCTAGACTAATCATTTCCGGCCTTTATTTGAATTCCTCGGAGGGCCCCATACCCTTGGTTGGCCTCTCGCCGGTTCCGGCCAAAGCCAGCGCCCCGACGGCCCTGTCCTCAAGTTCCAGTTCGGCCGCCTCGGCCGTGGGCCTGATCGCCTCCGGCTCCATGGCCTCGGGAGCGGCCGTTTTGACCACGGTTAGCCCAGTCATTGCCCTGGCCGCGGCCGAGGCGGTCATTCCCCTGCCCCCGGGCGACGAGGATCTTAGAAGGCCCCAAAGGCCGCCCTCGGCCCAAACTTCCTCGGCCCCTCGGGGGGCCGCCTCCAGCGCCTCCAGCTTACCGGCCCCGGCGGCCCAGAGGGCCCCCGGAGCCAACCAAGCCCCGGCCAATAACCCCGGCCTGCCGCCCAACCTGGGCCCCTCCAGTTCGGCCCAAAATAACGCCCGGGCCGAAGAATTAGCCAAAAAAGAATTTGAGTTAAACCGCCGAGAAGCCGCTTTGGACGCCAGGGAAGAAGCCCTAAAATCCCTGGAGGCCGACGTTAACCTTAAACTGTCGGCTTCCGAGCGCTCCCGGGGTGAGTTAACTAGCCTCATTGCCAGAAACCAAGCCATTCTCGATGAGCAAAAGGCCTTAAAAGAGCAGCAACAAAAAGAAGACGAGCAGCTCAAAGACGCCAGAATTCAGCACCTGGTGGCCGCCTTTAAGGGCATGAAACCGGAACAAGCCGGACTTCTCATAAGCAGCATGGATGACATGGTGGCCGTCTCCATCCTCTCGGCCATGCCCGGCAGCAACGCCGGCAAGATCCTGGCCATGGTCACCCCGGACAAGGCCGCCCGGCTGGTCAAATCAATCTCCGAGCAGCGCATCGACCCCAAGGCCATACTGGAAGCCGCTCCGCAAGTGCCCAATTCCTAATTCCAATAGCCCCAAAAAAAACCAAAGCCCGGCCATAAGCCGGGCTTTGCTTTTTTTGGGGCTTTGGGTTTTTTAGAAAGGCTTTTTGAAAAGGGCGGCCCCTTCCAAGAGCTCCTCGATTTTTAGGAGCCGGTTGTATTTGCAGATACGCTCGCTCCTGGACAGGCTGCCGGTCTTGATTTGACCGCAGTTGGTGGCCACGGCCAGATCGGCGATGAAGGTGTCCTCGGTCTCGCCGGAACGGTGGGAGATAACCGCCGTGTAACCGGCCTTGTGGGCCAGTTTGATGGTCTCCAGGGTCTCGGTGACCGTGCCGATCTGGTTGACCTTGATCAGGATGGAGTTACCGACCTTTTCCTCGATGCCCTTGGCCAAACGGGTGGTGTTGGTAACGAAGATGTCATCGCCGACCAACTGGACCGAAGCGCCCAGCTCGGCGGTAAGCTTGGCCCAGCCGCTCCAATCGTCCTCGGCCAGGCCGTCTTCGATGGATTTTATGGGATATTTTTTGAGCCAATCGGCGTAGAGCTTGATCATGTCCTCGGCCGAACGGGCCGATTTATCGGACTTATTGAAAACGTACTTCTTTTTCTTGGCGTCGTAGAACTCGCTGGCGGCGGCGTCCAAACAGATGACCACGTCGGTCCCGGGCTTGTAACCGGCGGCCTTGATGGCCTTAACGATGGCGTCCAGGGCGCTTTCGTTGTCTTTGAAGTTGGGGGCGAAACCGCCTTCGTCACCCACGGCCGTGCTCATGTCGTCGTCGGCCAAGATCTTTTTGAGGGTGTGGAAGACCTCGGCCCCGCAGCGTAAGGCCTCGGCAAAGCTGTCGCCATAAAGCGGCATGATCATGAACTCCTGGAAGTCCACGTTGTTACTGGCGTGGGAACCGCCGTTGACGATATTCATCATGGGCCTGGGCAGTTCCCGGCCGCCCACCCCGCCCAGGTACTGGTACAAAGACATCTCGCTCTGCTCAGCGGCGGCGCAGGCCACGGCCATGGAAACGCCCAAAATGGCGTTGGCCCCAAGCTTACTTTTGTTGGGGGTGCCGTCGAGCTCGAGCATGATCTTGTCGATGGCCGCCTGATTGTAAACG
>JAITJP010000321.1 GCA_031278835.1 Deltaproteobacteria bacterium | reverse complement strand
TCCTAATCCAGCGATCCGGCAAAGCCTCCGGGCTTTGCCGATCTCCCGCCTCCAGGGCTCCCAGATCCTGATCGCCCAGGGCGCTTAAGGTAAAACGAGCGGCGTTCCAAATCTTGTTAAGGAATTTCGAATAGCCCTCGACCCTTTTGATGTCCAGGGTCAGATCCCTGGCTTGCCCGGCCTGGGCGGTTAAGGCGAAACGAAAAGCGTCGGCCCCCAGGTTATCCAAAAACAGCATGGGGTCAACCACGTTACCCTTGGATTTGCTCATTTTTTTGCCCAAGGGGTCCCTAACCAGGGGATGTAAAACCACGCTTTGAAAGGGGATCTGGCCCATGGTTTTTAGGCCCATCATCATCATGCGGGCCACCCAGAAAAAGATGATGTCAAAGCCGGTCACCAAGACCGAGGTGGGATAATAGCGGTCCAGATCCGGGCTTTTTTCCGGCCAGCCCAGGGTGGAAAAAGGCCAAAGTCCCGAGGAAAACCAGGTATCCAAAACGTCTGGGTCTCTGACCATTTCAGTACTTTGGCATTTGGGGCAACTCTCGGGATCCTCTCGGCTGACCGTGGTCTGTTGGCAGTTTTGGCAATGCCAGGCCGGGATTTGATGGCCCCACCAGAGCTGGCGACTTACGCACCAGTCCCGAATATTGTCCATCCAATCGAAAAAGGTTTTTTCCCAGGTGGCCGGGATCAGCTTGGTCCGGCCGTCTTTGACCGATTGGCTGGCCGCCTCGGCCAAGGGGCCGGTTTTAACGAACCACTGCTTGGAAATCAAGGGCTCTATGACCGAATGGCAGCGATAGCAAAGGCCCACGGCGTGAGTCAGGGGTTCGATTTTTTCCAACAAACCCTTGGCCTCAAGTTCTTCGACCATTTTTTTTCTAACTTCGTCTCGATCCAACCCTTGATAGTGGCCGGCCGCCTCGGTCAGTTTACCCGATTCGTCTATGGCCAAAATAAAGGGCAGCTGGTGACGGCCGGCTATCATGAAGTCATTGGGGTCATGGGCCGGGGTGACTTTTAAGGCCCCGGTGCCAAAATCCCTTTCCACGTAATCGTCCAAAATGACCGGAACCAGCCGCTCGGTCAGGGGCACCTTGACCTCCCGGCCTCGGTAGAGTTCATAGCGCCGGTCGTTGGGATTAACGGCCACGGCCGTGTCGCCAAAACAAGTCTCGGGCCTAGTCGTGGCCACGACCAAGGCCGGCCGACCCTTGGCTTCATACCTAATATAATAAAGCTGATCGTGGCGCTCCTGGTGCTCGACTTCGATGTCGGAGACGGCCGTGTGACAACGGGGACACCAATTGATGATATACTGGCCTTGGTAAATAAGCCCTTCTTCGTACAGGGAAACGAAAACTTCCCGGACGGCCCTAGACAAGCCCTGGTCCATGGTGAAGCGCTCCCTAGACCAATCGCAGGAAGAGCCCAAACGTCTTAGTTGCCTAACGATCTGGCCGCCGTAAGTTTTTTTCCACTCCCAGACCCTTTCGACAAACTTGTCCCGGCCCAGATCTTCCTTAGTCAGGCCTTCTTCTCGCAAAGCCCTTTCCACCACGTTTTGGGTGGCAATGCCGGCGTGATCCATGCCCGGTACCCACAAGGTGTTGTCGCCCAACATGCGATGGTAGCGAGTCAAGATGTCTTGCAGGGTCATATTTAAGGCGTGGCCCATGTGCAGGCTGCCGGTGACATTGGGCGGGGGCATGACAATGACAAAGGGCTGGCCCGCTTTATCGGCATCGGCCACGAAAAGCCCATTTTTTTCCCAAGCCTCATACCAACGGCTTTCGGCCTGGGCGAAATTAAAATTTTTATCCAAAATATCGTTTTGACTCATGGGGAAGGTTAGCTCCAAACTAGCCGCTCTGGCCGCGCCCGACCGGGCCGGTCACTAAACCGGTGAGTTTCCGGTTTCCGGGAAGAATAATCTTGACATTTTAACCTAACCTCAAATCAATGGCAAATTTCAGGCCAAACCAGCCTTTTTCCCCATAATCCAGCCGCTCTAGCCCAAAGCCCCAGCCTAATCCTTTTGACCAATAATTTATTTTTGGTCAAAAGGGGTCAGGGCCAGCCAAAAAAAGGCTTGTTTTAGGGCTTTATTAAACTAAAATTAGATTTTTTATTGTGAGATTATTACTAACCAGGCCAAAATTAACGCGATTGGTCCGGTGTGGCTTTTATTTTTTTCTTAACTTCTAAGATATTTGGCCAGGGCAGGGTAAAAGCCTTAAAAAAAGCCTCTGGACAATACTTTAAACTATATAAATTATCTAATACTTAGTAAAAATAGACTTTAAAGACATAAATAACTTAATAGCGTAATACAGTAAAAAAACTAAAATTTTATGGTCTTTAACTATTTTTTAATGAGATCAATAAAATTACCTAGTGTTTTATTAGTAATTATATATTGTAGTTATAAAAATTTTATTTTTATGTTATTTAATCATATTATTATTTTTTTAATATCTTCAAACTATTATAAAAGGATAATAACTATACTAAAGTCATTAAAATCTTTAAGTCAATCCCTGATCCCAGAGTTAAAGGACCTTTAAAATATCCGCTCTGGCACATTATAGCTATCGTCTTCATCGCAATGTTGGTTGGCTGCCATGGTTGGAAGGATATTTATAGGTATGGCCTTACCAATCTCAGTTAATTACAAAAAATGATTACCGGGCTCATTCAAATGCCTGCGGTCGAGACTATGGCTAGAGCTATTTCTAAGCTCAAAGCGGAATCATTTTTGATTAACCTGCCATAATTGGCCAAGAATATCTCCCCCCGGTCACGAAAATGTCCCCAAGCCTCGAAAAGCGGCCAGCTCTGGGGCCTGGGCCTTTGGCTTTAAAAAAGGCCTAATTTAACCTAGCCGCCCGGCTATCTGGCCAAAAATTTGTTTTTCAAATACTTGTTTCGTTTTCTGGACTGGCGGCCTCTAGGT
>JAITJP010000215.1 GCA_031278835.1 Deltaproteobacteria bacterium | reverse complement strand
CAGTGCACCTCAATCATCAGGCCGTCGGCCCCCACGGCCAAGGCCGCCCGTGACAAGGGGCCCACGTAATGGGCTTTGCCGCTGGCGTGGCTGGTATCGACTATGACCGGCAAGTGACTTTTTTCTTTGATGGTTAAGACTGAGGAGAGATCCAAGGTGTTGCGGGTGGAGGTTTCGAAGGTGCGGATGCCCCGTTCACAGAGAATGACCTTTTCGTTGCCGCCGGCCAAAAGGTATTCGGCCGAACACAAGAGCTCATCCACGGTGTTCATTAGCCCCCGTTTAAGCAAAATCGGCTTTCGGGTTTTACTCAAGCGTTTGAGTAAGGAGAAGTTTTGGGAATTGCGGGCCCCGACCTGGAGAATGTCGGCGTAGGACTCGACTAAGTCGATGTCCGAGGAATCCATGACCTCGGTCACGATGCCCAGGCCGGTCAGTTCCCTGGCCTTGGCCAGCATCTTGAGGCCTTCCTCGGCCAAGCCCTGGAAACTGTAGGGCGAGCTTCTGGGTTTAAAGGCCCCGCCCCGGATGATGTGGGCCCCGGACATCTTGACGTCCCAGGCCGTGCCCAGCATCTGGGGATCGGCCTCGACTGAACAGGGCCCGGCCATGATGACGAATTCCTGGCCGCCAATGGCGTAAGCGCCCAGCCGGATGACCGAGTCCTCGGGGTGAGTTAGGCGGCTGGCTTGTTTGTAAGCCGGTAGTTTTTTGGCCGGGGCGGCCAGGGCGGCCGGCGCGGGCGAGGCGGCCGGGGTGGGTTGGTTTTCGGGATTAATGGACATGGGCTGGTCTCTCCTTTAAAGAAATTGGGTT
Source organism: Deltaproteobacteria bacterium (assembly GCA_031278835.1). Lineage (GTDB taxonomy): Bacteria > Desulfobacterota > Desulfarculia > Adiutricales > Adiutricaceae > JAIRNQ01. The sequence continues at coordinate 8,840 of JAITJP010000215.1, read as the reverse complement.
ATTGAAATATATTTTTGGGGTTATAAACAAAAAAAAAGCCGTTAACGGGTATCGTCAACGGCTCCAAAGTGAAAGTTTCACGTCGCGGCTTAGGCGATACCCCCGTTTGAGTCATAAAAATAAAAGTAGAAAAAGTTAAACTGGGGACGGATCGTCAGCGTATGGCCACCGCTGTGCCAGTTTAATAAGGGGGGCGCCATCTCGGCGGTTGTTAGATAAGATTTCATCTGTGGGTTTATTATCTCATTGGGGTAGCTAGCCAGCTCCGCGGCTGGGACATCATATCCATAGGCAGGTATTTTACTCTGGCTTTTTGGCCTTGTCAAGAAAAAAATGGCTTGGAAAAAACCCCCCGGCCCAAGCTCGAAGCCAGACCTCGTAATGATCCGGCCCTAGGGCCCCAACCGAGGGGTTAACTTTTTTAGCCGTAATTAAGCGGCCTAAAATGTCTCAAAACCAGGGAACCCCTAGGGTTTACTGGTTTTGCGAGGTTAAGTATTGGGAACTGGACAGATTAACCACTTCCACGCGGCGATTGCGACCATCTTCGGGGTCGATGTTGGGTAGGGGTTGAGACTCGCCCAGACCTTCGATGGGCAGTTGATTGGAGCCAATCTGGTAGTTTTCCATCAAAAAGCGTTGAACCGAGAGGGCCCGGCGTCTGGAGAGATCCAGATTGTATTCATAGGAACCCTTGGCGTCGGTGTGGCCTTCCAGCCTAAAGCGGCTGCCGGCCAGTTCTTGGGAAGTCAAGGCCCGGCCCAGGGTGTTTAAAACGTCCCGGGCCTCGGAGGTCAAGACATCTTTGTCAAACTCAAAAAGGATGTTTAGGGCCAGGCGGGGCTGATCGTCGCCCTGGGGCTCGTTTAGGTATTGTTCCGGCGGCGGGCTGCCGCCCCGGGCGATGGTCAGGGCGGCTCTCTGCTCGGGCGTGTAGGCCGGGCGTCTGGGCCGCCGGCCCGGGCTTAGGGCGTCAATCATCTGGTTTAAGCTGGGATCGTCCACCCCGGTTAGATCGGTTAAGCGGCGGCGATTAACGTACTGGAAGGGATAATTGATAAAAGTCCACCGGGGTAAGGGAAAATCCGAAAAGGGCGGTTCTTTGCTCTCAAAGGCCCCGCTGCCGTCATAGTCGACCACCTGGTAATCCCAGGGATCGTCTAAGTCATGATCGGCCACGTAACAAAAAACCCGGCCGTTGTGGCTAAGCCTCAGGGCCCGGCCTTCGCCGTCCCTTAGGATAAATTCCTCGCGGCGGGTCTCCTCGCCCTCAACGGTGATGTCAAAATCGATCATCTCGTCCGAGGTCCTAAGGGCCCCGTAGAGGGCCGGTTTTTGCCAACCGTGGGGAAAGTAATCGTGGTGATTGGTCATGGCCAAAATATTCCCGGATCCTCCCATAAGTAGCCATATGGCGCTTATTAGGATTAAAAGAAGTGATGTGGTAATATTTCTCTGGGACATGGCTATTCACTTGGGGCCGAAAGGAGACTGGGCCTAAGCCTGAGCTGAGGACCAAGGGCTTCTTATTTGCTTATCGGCCAAAGGAGCCGGGGGCTTAATTGGTGGGCTGAGTCTGGCAAATTGGGCTTGATTTTTGGGCATTTAGAGGCGGGGGCCAATTTTTTTTAAGTTTAGGCAAAAAAAATTTGGCCTGAGGCCTTGCTTTTTTGGCGGAGATGATTATAATATTAAGACTTGGATACCCCCCCCTTTTTCTGCCTCAAGATAGGTGTTTATGATGGAACTTGGCTTGGCCCATGGGCCCAGCCCGAAAAGTCCCTGAGGGCGGGCCTTTGGCCCTGGGCTTGTAAACCTCGATGAGTTCCTTATAATATATCGTATGAGCTAGTCGAATCTCTTAAAAGGCCGATCTTCTTTGGCCTATCTTCCCTGGACACAAATCCTGGGCTTGGCCCATAAATTTTTCTTGGAGCCAAAGGCCCTTTGGTCAAAGCCAAAGCTAGGCCAAGGCCGGGCTTGGACTGGCTTTGGGCTAGGTTTTTTTATTTAACCTGGGTAATCACAGGCGCGTTGGAGCTGGGCCCTTTCGAAGAGGCCATTTTTGGCCTGGTTTTTTTTTCGAAAGGCCCGATGACATTGGTATTTTTTTAACGAGTAAGTCTGAAAAGGTGAACCCTTGAGATACCCACAAAAAGTCTTAGATGATGTATGCCGACAAGTTGATTTCGTGGAATACGTAAAAAACTTTGTCGATTTGAAGCCCTCCGGCCAGAGCTGGGTCGGCTTGTGTCCCTTTCATGCCGAAAAAAGTCCCAGTTTTTTTGTGAGCCCTGGAAAAAATAGCTACTTTTGTTTCGGCTGTCAGCAGGGCGGCGGGCCGCTTAGTTTTGCCATGAAGGTGACCGGGCGATCTTTTGTCGATTGCTTAAAAGATCTGGCCGAGCGGGCCAACTATACCTTGCCGGTTTTACGCGGTGGTCAAAAAGAAGAACGGGTCAACCGGGCCGGGCTCTTTGAAGTCATGAAAGCGGCCCGAGATTTTTACCATGAGATTTTAAGATCCCGGGAAGGCCAGGAGGCCTTGGACTATTTACTGGGCCGGGGCATTTCCAAAGAATCCATTAAGGCCTTTGGCCTGGGCCTGGCCCCCAGCGATTGGGACCGGTTAAGTCATTTCCTTAGCGCCCGGGGCTTTTCCACTAGTTTGCAGGAGCAAGCCGGCTTAATCAAGAAAAGCCAAAAATCCGGCAAATACTTTGACCTCTTTCGAAGCCGGATCATGTTTCCGGTCAGCGATGATTTCCCCAGGGTGGTGGCCTTTGCCGGACGAACCTATAAACCCGGGGACGAGAGCGCCAAGTACGTAAATAGCTCCACCACGCCCATTTTTGAAAAATCCCGGGTCTTGTATGGCTTTGATTTGGCCAGGCCCTTTATTAGGTCAGGCCAGGTGGCCTTTTTGGTTGAGGGTTATTTGGACGTCATCTCCATGCACGCCGCCGGGCTCAAAGCCACCGTGGCCGCCATGGGCACGGCCTTGACCCAAGATCAGGTCAATTCCTTGAAAGGCTCGGCCAAGGAGATTCAACTGGTCTTTGACTCGGACCAGGCCGGTTTGGCGGCGGCCAAAAGGGCTTTGCCGCTTTTGTATAACGCCGATCTGGACGGCCGGGTCATCCGTTTGCCCAGTGGCCACGATCCTGACTCCTATATCAGAAAGTTCGGTAGCCAGCCTTTTTTAGAATTGGGCCAAAAGGCCCAGGATTTATGCGATTTTCTGATGGAGGTCTTGGTTTCGACCAACTCCAATACCGTCACCGGTCAGGGCCGCATCATTTCCGAGATCACCGATATTTTGTCTAAGGTCCCGGATCTGGCCAAAGGTCAATTTTTAAGAAATCGCTTGGCCGAACGCTTGAGCGTCTCGGCCAAGCTTTTGCCCTTAAAGAAATTCGATGATCTGAAAAAAGCCCAAGTGCTGGTTAAGCCCCTGCCCCCGGTCGACTATCACCCCCTGGCCGGACGCTTGTTGGAACTGTTGATCGTTTACCCGCAAAACCAGAGGTTTATTACCGAAGGCCTGGTCGAGGTTTGGCCCCAGGATCGCACCAAAGTGGTCATCGAAGATTTTTTTAACCAGATAAAGGAAAACCAGGGCCAAGCTCAAATCAGGCCAGAAGGTTTTTTACATTCCAACGATGCCTTAATCGAGTCCTTGGTGGCCAAGGCCCTGGCCCTGCCCCCCAGGCTTAATCCAGGCGAGAGCGAGCGCTTGGTTGAGTCGATTATTGGTAAGTTTACCCAGCAGGCCGAAATAAAGCGAAATAAAGAATTCACCGAGGCCATCAAAAGGGCCGAAGCGGTGGGCGATTACGAAACGGTCAATAAATTACTGGCGGCCAGATAAGCCGCCCGGCCAGTCAAGCCAGGGGGCCCCCGGCTTGACTGGCTTAGTTTAGTTTTTAAGGCCCAAGGCCCAGGATAAGCCCCTGTGGGGCTCAGTTGGGCTTTGGGGCGCTAAGGAGGCAAAGGTGGCTAAGGATCGCCGCTTAAAGGGGAAAAAATCGCTGGCCAGGCCGGCTAAGGACTTGGTTTACCCGAGGCTGGAGCCTTTGGAGTCGGAGCCCGATGAAGTTGGTAATTTGGAAGAAGTTATCTCGGTTTATGATGATTTGAGTTATGATTTAGTCGAGGATCTGGAGATTGAAAAACCCGGGGGCAAGTTTGACGACCGGGGCCTTGACCCTGCGGAACCGGACCTTAATTTGGAAGCCCAAGACGAGCGGGGCCGCTTTGCCGATCCGGTCAAACTCTATTTGCGGCAAATGGGCCAGGTTCATCTCTTGTCCAGGGAAGCCGAGGTGGAGATCGCCAAGAGTATCGAGGAAGGGGAAAAATCGGTCATCGCCTCGATCGTCAAAACCGGGGTGGGCGTGGATTGGGCCATGGCCATCAAGGCTAATCTGACCAGCGGGGAGCTGCGCTTAAAGGACCTGGTTAGCGAAGCCGAAGAAGGCGAGGAGGGGCCCGGCGAAAAGGTCCTTAATAAATTCATCGCCGATCTGGACAAGATCGCCAGTTTAAGTTTTAAGCGGCGCCGCTATGAACGAAAAACCTCAGCCGAGCTCTCCGAGGCCTCGGCCGATAGACTGGCCAAGATCCAAAATCACGACACCAAATACACCAGCCAAATCGAAAATTTGTTTAAAAAACTTAAACTTGATAAGCGCCAATATGAGCTCATGATCGACCGGCTTAAGGAATGGGATCATCGTCATGAACTAATTAAGGCGGAAATAAATACCCGCCGGGCCAGTTTGGAGATTGAGTCAGCGGCCGAATTGGAAAAATTTCGGGCCAAAGTTAAAAAAGACCCCAAGTGGGCCGTCAAAATGGCCAAGGCCCTAAAGAGGCCCCCGGAAAAGGTCTCTGAGATTGGGCTTGAGATGGTCGCTTTGCTGGCCGAGCGGGAGGGCTTGGAAAAACAAACCAACATGAGCGCCGATGAGTTAAAGCGCCATTTGGCCGACATCATTAAGGCCGAAAACCAGATCTCCGAGTCGAAAAACAATCTAGTCGAGGCCAACCTGAGATTGGTGGTTTCCATTGCCAAAAAGTTCACTAACCGCGGTTTGCAGTTTTTGGATTTGATTCAAGAAGGTAACATTGGTCTGATGAAGGCCGTGGATAAGTTTGAGTATAAGCGCGGCTACAAGTTTTCCACCTACGCCACCTGGTGGATTAGGCAAGCCATCACCAGGGCCATCGCCGACCAAGCCCGGACCATCAGAATCCCGGTTCACATGATTGAAACCATCAATAAACTCATTAGGGTTTCCCGGTATTTGATCCAAGAATTGGGCCGAGAGGCCACGCCCGAAGAAATCGCCGAAAAAATGGATCTGCCCATTGAAAAGGTCAGAAAGGTCTTGAAAATCGCCAAAGAGCCCATTAGCTTGGAAACACCGGTCAGCGAAGACGGGGACAGCTTTTTGGGCGATTTTATCGTGGACACTAACGGCCAGAGCACCACCGACAAAGTCATCATAGAAAACCTCATTGAGCAGGCCAATCAGGTTCTGTCCACCCTGTCCAAGCGCGAAGAAAAGGTGGTCAGGATGCGTTTTGGCATTGGCGAAAATTCCGATCACACCTTGGAGGAAGTTGGCCAGGAATTTAACGTCACTCGGGAACGCATTCGGCAGATTGAGGCCAAGGCCCTAAAAAAACTTCGCCATCCCAGCCGTAGCCGTAAGCTGAGGCCCTTTTTGGATAACTAGCCGCCCACTTCAAAGCCAAAAGTGATTTGGAGCCCCAAATCATCGCTTCTAGACTTTGGCCTCTAAACTTTTTCCCCAAAAAAACCAAACCAGGCCCGGCCCGGGCTGGGTTTGGTTTTTTTTGGCTCTTCTATCTAGTGAAATTTATTGGAATAATTAATTTTGAGAATTTTTTTCTCATAGCTGGTTGTTTTTTTTGTATTAATGGTGTAATTTCTTGGCTTAGCCCTTTAGGTATGGTCAAGACATGGCTAAGGAGCCCTTTGGTAAATTAATTGCCAGGTCCTTATTTTTCCCGGTCATTGAGTCTAAGAGGCAGAAATTGACTTATTAGGTGATTTTAGCCATATAATAGCCAAAAAAAGCTGACCGTGACTAGTTTTTTGTTGTTTTTTGAGATGTTAAGTTTTTAAAAGTATTTTAAGTTTGATAAGATAGGCTTTTGTATCTAAAAGAAGCCAAGGGGCCCGGGGCCCCTAGGGCTCCAAAGGGCCGAGTCAGGCTGAGTAAATTATGCTTTTGCCATGGGACAAATGGTCAATTGTCTTGGGCCTAAATGGCCAAAGGGCTTAAATAAGGCCACCAAGTGGCTTGGGCTGGACCGGGGCTTGGCCAAAACGCGCTGCGCGAAATTTTGGCTTGGGGCTAGCTAACCTGGCCAATTGGGCCTGGGGCTGGCTAATTTTTATTAATTAAATCTAAAGTTAGCTTATTTTTGAGACATAATTGGGGGCTAACTAGCTGCGCGAAATTTTAATTTTTCCGAAAAATTACCCCTATATACGACTGTTCGTTAGCTGGCCTTTTTTGTACCTTCATCTAGATAACTAATTAGTGGAGATTTTAAGAAATTTTTAGGGATAAAAATTTTATTTGACTAGACAAATTAATACTTTTATCCTGATATAAAAAAAATTTTTCAAAAAAATTTTTTTTAATGTATATAAATATGGTAATGATTGGATTTAATTTATTAGTTACCATTAGTTTGAGATTTGCGTTATCATTTTATTCGCGAAAAAAAAAGATTGCTTGACTTGTTAAGGACAGGTGATCTATAGTATTTAACGACAAATTGTCAAGCTTCTTTGGCTTGAGCCTTTTTTTGGTCGCCTAACAAGCGATCTCATTTTTCACAACGATTCTGGCTACTTAATCCTTGATTACGCTCCCCAAAGTCTCCCAGACGGGACATCTTCAAAATGGGAAAATACTTTCTGTAATTACGCTAAGTTAAACACAAAATTCATGCTTCAAGGATATTTTAATTTGGAGTCAGAATAATAATTGAGAAAAATCGCTCAAACTATGGTATGCTTCAAAAATTAGGCTCTGAGTTATCGCAGCCGAAACTGGGCGCCAAGGGCCCCAGAGGAAATTTACAGTTCGGGGATATCATGCAAAATAGTTCCTTCAACAATCATTCCAACCCTTACCCTCGCTCGGACGAGATGGAAGAGTTTTACGACTCTGACGACAGCGCTGCCGACGAGACTTCCACCGATAACCCTTCCGGCCAGGAAGACGAATCGTCTTCGGAACCGGAATCCATGGATCGCCTCTACGAGGAGAGCTTTAAATGCCCCTCCGAAGGCGAGGTTCTTAAAGGTGTCGTGGTTCAGATTTCCAAAGAGTTTGTCATGCTCGACGTTGGATCAAAATCCGAGGGCCGCATACAAATATCCGAGTTTATCGACGCCGATGGCAAAGTCAACGTCCACATAGGCGATCAAGTCGAGGCCCTTTTGGTCCGTTGGGACGATGAAGACGGCGAAATCGTCCTGTCCAAAGAAAAGGCCGCCAAGATGAAGGTCTGGGAAGAGATCGCCAAGGTCCATAACGACGAAGGCACCTTGACCGGCACCATCACCAGCCGGGTCAAAGGCGGGCTGTCCGTGGACATCGGCGTCCAGGCTTTTTTGCCAGGCTCCCAGGTTGACACCAGGCCCCTTAAGAACCTCGATAGCCTGATCGGGAAAACCTACGAGTTTAAGGTCCTCAAATACAACAAACGTCGGGGCAACGTCGTTTTGAGCCGCCGGGTCATCTTGGAGGCCGAACGCGAACGGGTCAAATCTCAGACCATGTCCACGCTTGAGGTCGGTAACGTGGTCGAGGGTTCCGTTAAGAACCTGACCGACTACGGGGCCTTCATTGAGCTGGGCGGCTTGGATGGCCTTTTGCACGTAACCGACATGTCTTGGGGACGCCTGAGCACTCCGGCCGAACTTTTCAAGGTCGGCGACAAGGTCACCGTCAAGGTCCTGTCCTTTGACCGCGAACGCGGCCGGGTCTCGCTTGGTCTTAAGCAGATGTCCGAAGATCCCTGGCTGACCGCGGCCGATAAATACGTCGAGGGCCAAAAAGTGACCGGCAAGGTGGTTTCTTTGACCGATTACGGCGCCTTTGTTGAGCTGGAAACCGGTCTGGAGGGTCTGATCCACGTCTCCGAGATGAGCTGGACCCGCAAGGTCAGAAATCCCGGCACCGTCCTTAAGGTTGGCGACTTGGTCGAGACGGTCATCCTGAAAATGGAACTGGGGGCCAAACGCGTCTCTCTGGGCCTTAAGCAAACCGAGCCCAATCCCTGGGGCGCCGTGGCCGACCGCTATCCCATCGGGACCATCATCGAAGGCAAGATCAAAAACATCACCGATTTTGGGGCCTTTATTGGCATCGACGAGGGCATCGACGGCTTGGTGCACATCTCCGACATTTCCTGGACCCGCCGTTTTAAGCACCCCTCCGAGGTTTTTAAAAAAGGCGATCAGGTCAGGGCCGTGATTTTGGCCATTGACCGCGATCAGGAACGCTTTTCGCTGGGCATCAAGCAGCTGGAAGAAGATCCCTGGGTGGTGGCCTTTAATCGCTTCCCGGTGGGCGAGACCGTGACCGGCAAGGTTACCAACGTCACCGACTTTGGCGTTTTTATCGAGCTGGCCGAGGGCGTGGAGGGTCTCATCCATGTCTCCGAGTCGGGCCTGCCTAAGGCTAAGCCCCTTAGCGAGGCCTTCGCCGTTGGCGACGAGGTCACGGCCAAGGTCGTCTCGGTTTCGACTAACGATCACAAGATCGGCCTTTCGGTTAAGCGTAAAA
>JAITJP010000168.1 GCA_031278835.1 Deltaproteobacteria bacterium | reverse complement strand
GGAACTTTTCAAAGCCGCCTCGGCCCTCTCTGGGGGCAAGGCCTGCCAGATATTGGCCAGGGCCTGGCTAAGCTCCTTAAGGTACTCAAGGGCGGCGGCTGGGCTACCCAGGCGCCCGCGCTCGACCAGCCTAAGGGTCAGATCGCCGGCCCAGGACAAAACCCGGCCGGAGAGATTTTCTTTCAAAATAGCCTCAGCCCCGCGGCCCAGCAAGGTCAGGCTGTCGGGCAGCTTGCTTACCGACAAAAGGCGGCGCTCCAGGAATCGTAGACAAAGTTCCCTGGCCAATCTCAAAGGCAATTCTTGTTCTTTATTCATGGGTTAATGGCCTCGGAAAGAGTTTATAAGTAAATAAGTTTTGATAAAACAAGGCCTTGGTCAGGGTTTGATTGGGGCAAAGTTTATTTATTTTCCATTAGGGAGCCCAGGGGCCGTAATGAGGGAAAATTGTCGCAAGTAAACTTAACTACGGCCATCAGGGGCACGGCGATGATCATGCCGATGGCTCCCCAGAGCCAACCCCAAAGCAGGATGGAAATAAAAGTGGCCGTGGGCGAGAGATCCACGCTTTTGCCCAGTATTCTTGGCTCGATTAGGTTTCCGTATGCGAAGCCAATGATTGACAGGACCAGGGCCAGCCAAAAGGTTTTGGTCAAGCCGTATTGGACCAGGCAGATTAAGCTGGGCGGGATGATGGAAAAAAGGACGCCGATTTTGGGCACGAAACTACTTAGAAAAGTCAGAACGCCCCAGCTGCCGAAAAAGTCCACGCCAAAGACGAAACAAGCCCCGGCCACGAAAAGGCCTTGGGCGGCGCACAAAATGGTTTTGTAGAGAACGTAAAACTGGACCTGATGGCTGATTTGGCCCACGGCCTGGCCCAGCCTCTCGCCCCGGTTTCCGGGAAAGGCCACTTTTAATTTATGGGGTAATTTAGCCAGGCCCGGCAGAAAGTACAAAATCAGGATGAAAGTCAGGGTAATGTAACCGGTCAAGCTAAAAAACGAGGAAAAAAAGTTTGAAGAAATGGTGCCCCAAGAAAGGTTAGAGAGCTGGGAAGTTAGCAGATCCGGGGTGACGAAATCGAATTTTTGGCCAAAAGTTTCTTTGGTGGAGGCCAGAAACTGATCGAGCATGGGTTTGTATCTGGGAAAGCCGTCAAAAAGGGCCGTCATGCTTAACATGGCGTAGTTAAAGGCCAACCAAATCACCCCAAGGCCCAAAAGCAGGGTAAAAATAATGGCCAAGGCCCTGGGAATGTGCCAGCCCTGGAAAACCGTCACCACGGGGTTAAGCATGCAGCAAACAAAAAAGGCCAAAACCAAGGGCAAAAGCATGAACTTAAGTTCGATTAGCAAAAATACCAGCATGAAAAGCGTGCCCAGCCCGACAAAAAAGGCCAGGCCGCCCGAGACCCCACCCAGAAAAATGGGCTTTTGGTTGTTTGAATTGTTGTTATTGTTCAAGGGCTGGGGCTTAGGGGCAACTGATTTTGGCTGGCCTTGGCTTGATTGGTCTGGAGATTTAGCCTTTTCCAGGTCCGGGGGGCCCGGGCGCAGGTCTGGGCCGGCCGGGGCCTTGGCCAGCGGGCAGGCGGCCTCCTCGGTGGGCTTTTGGGCTTCTGGGCCGCTCTGGTTTTGCTTTCGATCTTGGTTTTTGGTCAAAATTACCTCCCCGGGGGGCCAGGAAAAAAAATAGCCGTTCATTTCCAGCGGTTTTGGAGACTTAGTTTTTTTTTGGGGGCTTTTTTAAGCTTGATGATCCCAAACAAAATCACGGTCAACCGATTCTAACCTAGTTAGCCTGAAAAAATCCATGGCAATCGGCCTAGGCTAAGCCCTTAAGCGGGTGAAAAATGTACCTGGCTGATTTCAGGCCTTTTAGGCCAAACTTGAATGGACCTCTAAAAACCTTTAAAATAAGCCTAGGGAAAGGCGCGCTGGCAAAAAGGCCTAGTAACTTTAGTTAAAAAATATGGCCTTTTGGCAATCATTGATTAATGGGCCTTTTAGGGCCAGGCCCGCTAAAGGCCCTGGCCCGGGCCCTTGGCTGGTCTTTAAGATTCAAGGAAGGGAAATTTACCATGTTGGTTTTTAAAAATTAATGATATTAACCTAACCTTTATTTTATGGTAAAAATTTATCTTATCAAAAAGACCCGTGACAATGGATTTTGCGAGAGTTAGACTTATATTAGCACTTTAAAAGTTAATAACCTAAAAACAGATAAGTATAAAATAAGTCCAGAGAAAAAGTAAAATTATTTTACGATTTCATTAAAGATTAGATTTTAAGGACAAAGGGGCTGGGCCAGGTCTGGTCAGGGGCTGGCCGTGGGCTGGTCAGGGGCTGACCGTGGGCTGGCCGTGGGCCTTGGTAAGTGGCCGTTGCCCTTAAAACTTCCCGGGAAAAGCCCCTGAAAAGGCCGCCCATTTTTTTCTTGCCAAATAAACTTAAAACTGATATCTTCTAGTCGGCGATAAATGAGATACTTCGCTATTTTAAACAAATTCCTTCCCAATGGCTTAATTAGTCTGTTATGTCGCTAAACATTCTAGGGCCTGCGCTGTAAGCGCCTTGTCAGACATACTAGGCCTCGGGCCTAGGCCGCGGTGAGAACAATATATGGCAGATTTAACCCTTCGTGATCCAGCCAGTCTAATCAATGAATTGGATCTGACCCTCGATTCCATTTACGCCTTGGCTGGTTCCCTGGGCATGGGCATCACGCCCGACGGCGAATACAAAGTCAAAATAGAAAATGAAGACAGCCAAACCCATCGCAAAAGGGCTAAACTGGCCCTGGCCCAAGTCAAGGTCCGGGATCTAGTCGAGGCCATCGCCAACTCAAATGAAGCCCAGCAGCGGGAACCGGTCATCTTGGCCTCAACCATGACCAAACTCATAAACGTTTACAACCTCATGGAAATGACCGACGAGGCCAAGCAATACTTTGACCTTTTAAATCCGTTAATAAAATCTAAACACTCATACTTTCATATCTCAGCTTGCTTAAATTTGCTCGTGCTTGGTTATCTTGATGAAGGTCATTACCAAAAAGCGTCGAATATCTATTGTGAGATGTTAAAACTCTCAGATAAAGAAGAAATGGTCTACGGTTTGGTTCGTTCGGCCTTTAACTTGATTAGCCGCCTGGTCATGAGCCAACAACTAGCCAGAGCCCATAAGATCTACAACACCATGCTTGTTTACTGCCCCCGTAAACCCAAGCTTAAACTGGTCGGTAAGGTCAAGAAAAAAATCACCAATCAGCCAAACGGTGAAATGGCTGAAGAGAAACCAGGCCTCCAGCCCCTGGCCAGTGATAAGCCCTTACCGACCTTAACCTTGGTTAATTCCAGACAATCATGGCCAGACCCCCAGGGCCGGCCCGCTCATGCCACGGGCGAGGATTTCTTTGACCTTGACGCCAACTTAATCAGATGCCAGGCGGCCATAAACCTACTCTCCGGCTACGCCGTGACCGGTCAGGCTCCCAAAGCCTACAGCGTCTACCAAACCATCACCGAATATGACGACGTTGATGAGTTTGTTTTTTTAAAAAGCATGGCCGCGGTAAACCTGATCCGGGCTTTCATCGAGGCCCAGCAATGGAAAAACGCCTTCGAATGTTACAAAAATGTTTTCAGTTTGCATAAAAAATCCGACAACTCGCTTCTGTTGGCCAAAGCCGCGGTTGAGTTGATCGGCTTTGCCGACAAAAAACACCTGGCCGAGGCCGAATACGTCTGCGATTCGCTCAAAGGCCTCAGTAACGACGAAGAGTTTGTTTTGGAATATTCCAGGGCCTTGGGCAACTTGATTTTTATCTACGGAGATTTTAACGAGTTGGAAAAGGCCCGGGCTCTCTACGATACCTTGGGTAACTTCGGGGACTCCTTGGATCTTCTGGTGGTCAGGGCCAAGTCCACGGTCAATCTCATGAGCGATTATTGCGTGGCCAAGCGGCTCGATGAGGCGGAAAAACTTTTTGAATCCCTAAAAAACTTCGGAGAGCACGCCGCCCTGTCCCCGGCCAAGGTCCAGGGGGCCCATAACCTGATGTCCGGTTATCTCAGGGCCAACCGCTATAGCCGGGCCGAGGAAATTTTTAAGGGCATGGCCCAGTACGGCCAGGCCCCCAACGTTTGCGTTCTTCGGGGTCGGGCCATCTTGTCTTTGGTCGATTATTTCATACACAAAAAAGATCTGGAAAAAGTCCTTTTCTACTATAAGGCCTTTGACGAGCTAAATAACACCTATGAAGTTCTCCTGGAAAGGGGCAAAGCCCTGGTCAACTTGGTCACCCACGTGGGTAACCTGGGCTTATACACCTTGGCCAAAAATCATTACATGGAATTCTTCGAACTGGCCCAGGATTGTTTAAAAAAACAAAAGGCCTTATACAATGACGACTATGAAGACGACACCATGTTTGATAGCCTTAGTCCCTTACCCGAGTTGACCGCTTATTCGCAGGGCGGCTATTCGGAACTGGTGCCCCAGTTTGTCGAGTCCCCGGATCGGGGAGATTTTGAACCAAACCTAATTGATGATGAGAGTATCTCCTCACTTCTGGCCAAGGCCGCCTTTAACTTGATCTTCGATTACTGCGAATCGTCTAACTTAAACGAGGCCGAGGCCATCTACCAGACCATGTTTAGCCTGGATCTAAACTATCAATCCGTGGCCTATGACGTCTCCCAGGCCGGTTTTCTCATTATCACCGTGGCCGTCCCTTCAAACGAGTGGAAACTGACCATGCGGATCTTTGAGAGCTTCGCCCAGCTGCCCAAAACCAAAATCATCAATAACCAAAGATGCCTGGTGGCCACAAACATTCTAAACCACAATTCCCAACGTAAACTCCAAGTCTCCAAGCTGATTTACGACACGCTCATGGAGATTCACCCCAAAGCGGCTTTTGGGCACTTCATCGCCAAGGCCGCCCTGGACACCATCGTGGGCTTGGTCAAAGAAAAACGTTTGGACGAGGCCCTTAAGGTCTACAAATCGATGGGCGATCTGGGCAAAAACATAAAAACCCTGGAGAAAAGGGCCAACGCCGCGGCCTGCCTGATGAAGGCCTATGAATCCATGGGCTATCTGTCCGAGGCCAAAAAACTCTACCAAAGCATGTCCAGCCTGGGCATAAACCCCAAGGTGGTAAAACTCCGCTTGCGGGCCGCCAAATCGCTGGCCAATCTCATGAAAAGTAGTGGACTAATCGAAGCGGCCCAACAGCTCCAGGTCGAGACCTGCGGTTTTAAAAAGTTCAAACAAGAAGAACTGGAAACCAAAGAAAGCGAGGACAACAAAAGCCGAAAAACCCTTTGGTGATTGCTCTCAATCACCGGAAGGTTCGTTAAATCTTTTGTAAATCAGCCAAATCAATTCTCTTACGGCTTTTCTCCGCCATCGGCCCACCATCTCTGGCCCCACTGGGTAAACTAGTCGGGCCAGGGCCCTCCAAAAGTCATCAACTTACCCGTCCCAGGATGATTAAACGACAAGCCTGAGGCCTTTAAGGCCAGCCTGGGGCCGTTTATGCCCCCGTATAGCTTATCGCCCACGATTGGATAACCCAAATGGGCCAAATGAAGCCTGATTTGATGGGTTCGGCCGGTCAAGGGCTGGCATAAAAAAAGCAGCTTATCCTCGAACTCGCCCAGGAAAGTGACGATGGTTTGGCTGGGATAGCCCGGCCCGCTCTGACTGGTTTTGTAAACCTGGCCAACTTTGTAGATAACCGCCTCAACCTGGGTTTTGCTAAAGTCGGGCTTGGGGCCGACCGAGAGGGCCAGATAGCGCTTGACAATCTTTTTTTCCATAAAGCCACGGCTTAGCCTACTGGCCGAAAGGCGGTTGGCGGCCATGATGACCAAACCGCTCGAGGCGGCGTCAAGCCTATGGGGGGCCCTTAAACTAAGCCCGGTATACCTTTCCAAAGCGGCCTTGAGGTTATTTTTCAAATCGTGCGGAACCGGCACGGTGGGCGGGCCGGATTCCTTGTCGTAAATCAGAAGATCCTTATCTTCAAAGACAAGTCTTTTTGGATCAATTTCGTAATATATCTGAGGTTTATAAGCTGGTAGGTTTATTCTAAATTCTTTTCCATTAATCTTAGCCAAAGGGTCAGAAACCAAGCGGCGATCTATCCAAAGAGATCCAAACTCAGTTAGTTCCTTGGCCTCATTAACCTTAAGTTCGGGAAAAAGCAAGGTAACCAAGGTCCAAACTTCTTGGCCGATCAAGGTTTTCGGTATTTGGCCAACATGCACGGGCGACTCAAACCCAAAGGGCGGCGGGCCCACCGGCGGATCGGCCCAGGGCGGCTCAAAGATTTCAGCCAAACTAAGGCCATCCAAACTCTTGCCAACCATCACAATCTGACCTCCAAAGCCCGGCCCAATTTGGCTTCCTTTAGGGACAAATCAACCACGCGGGCGATTATTTCCACCCCCCGCTCCTGGGCCTGCCTAAGGGCCTGACCCCAGGCCGGGTCTATGAAGTCGGCCGGGGAAAAAGACTCGGCCCCGCTCCTTTGAACCATGACCAATAAGGCCGCCCTTTTCCCGGCCCTGACCAAAGCCATTAATTCTCCCAAATGCCTGGCCCCCCTTTGGCTGACCGCGTCCGGAAAAAGGGCCACCCCAGATCTCACCAAAGTGGCATTTTTTACCTCGATCCAAACTTCCTGCCCGCCCTCCAAGGTCAGCTTTAAATCAAGCCGGCTTAAACCAAATTTTCGCTCCCTTTCAACTTTCAAGGGCTTGGAAAATTCAGCCAAGGCCCCTCGCTCCAAAGCCAAATACGAGAGCTTGTTGGGTAAAGCGGTATTGACCCCGACCAAGCCGTCGGGCATCTCAATCATCTCCCAACCGTAGGGGTACTTTCTTTTGGGGTTTTGGCTTAAACTTAAATAGACCATCCGGCCGCTCTCACAACAGTCCAGCATGGACCCGGTATTGGCCGTATGGGCGGTGATTATGCCCTGCCCCTCAATCTCAACGTCGGCCAGAAAACGCTTATACCGCTTGATTAAAACCCCTTTGACCAGCTCCGGCCAGGGCAGAGTAACTTCCATTGACTGGTCAGCCATTCTTATTTCCCGGCCCCGGCCAAAAACTTTTCCCAGCCCGTAATTGATAGATAAAATTTACTAATACTCACCAAATCACTCCCAAACATAACCAGGCTTCTAGGCGAAAAAAAAATCAAACCCCCTAATTAGCCATGATCTTAAGACTAAAAACCTTATTATCACAACTAGACTAACCATTACCTAAATCATGACGATTATTTTCCCCATAAAAACCTAAAATATCAAAAAACCTAGCCCCACTGGGCCACAATCCAGTCTGATGATTCCAGGGCCCCACTGGGCCACAATCCAGTCTGATGATTCCCTGGGCTTCACTTGGCCAAAAAGTCTTTAACCAAGGCCAGGACCGAGGAAAAGTCCGGATAAAGCCAGGTGGCTTCTGGGGTTTGGCCCCTAAACCAAGTCCTCTGGCGCTTGGCCAGCTGCCTGGTTCGAATAAAAACCAGTTCCTGGGCTTGCTTTAAATCGAGACGGCCGGCCAAAATAGCCAAACACTCTCGGTAGCCAACCGACTGAAAGGGCTTACAATCCTGGGCATAGCCCTGGGCCAATAAATTTTTAAGTTCCTCCACCAGGCCCATCTCAAACATGCCTTTGGTTCTTAACTTTAAGCGCTCCTCTGATTCCTTAATGGGCCGATCGATAACCAAGGTCAAGACCTCAAAGGGCCGATCTGACAAGGCGTGTCGCCTCTGATGGGCCGAAATGCCTTCACCGGTAAGACGCAAGACTTCCAGGGCCCTGACGATTCGGGTGGGATCCGAGGGCTTGATCTGGGCGGCCGAGTCTGGGTCCTTTTGCCTCAAAAGCTCATAAAGATCCGTGCCCGAGGCGGCCATTTTTTTTAACTGGTCGCGATATCGCTGATCCCGACCCGGGCCCTCAAAAAGCCCGCCGGTTAAACTCCTAAGATACAAACCCGTTCCGCCAACGACCAGAGGCGGTAGGCCTTTTGAGCAAAGCTCAAAGATTAAAGGCCGGGCCAGCCTCATAAAATCAGCCGCGCTAAAAGGTTCGTTTGGTTCCAGGATATCTATCAAATGATGGGGGACCTTACGGCGCTCCTCAAAACTGGGCTTGGCCGTGCCGATGTCCAAGCCCCGATAAAAGGCCAAACTATCGGCGTTTATGATTTGCCCGCCCAAAGCCAAGGCCACCTCCAGGGCCAGCTCACTTTTGCCGGCCCCGGTCGGGCCGGTAATAATGACCAGCTTGGGCTTGGCCTCCATGGCTTACTTCTCACCGGCGGAGTTTGAATCCGAATCTCTTGATTCGGGCTTAGACTGATCTAAAGCCGACCTATCGAGCTGGGCCGTATCGGCCTGACTTTGGGCGGCCTTAAGCTTGGGGCCGCTTTGGCCAAAACCCATAGTGACAACGATGAGACCTAGGAGCATGGCCGGTAAAAACAGGCCCAGACCGGCCAAAAAAGTAAAGGGCGAGCCAATATTAAACTTAATGACCAAAAAGCAGATCAGCATGTTAAAAAGGCTGACCAAATAAAACTTCACCACGGTTTTCCAAAGCGGAACTGAGCTTCGGCCCGGGCTGGCCTTGGAGAGAAACCAGCGAAAGATGGCCAAATCCAAAACCACCAGGGCGCCACCCTCCAAGGCGCCCAGGCCATAATAAAAGCCCTTGAGGCCGACAAAGACCCCGGTCAATATGATGGTCAAAACAAGGGCCGCCCAGAAACACAAATTAGTGGCCATGATCAAGGACGAAAACTGATTGGAGTTTTCGTTTGGAACAGGGCCACCACTGGGCTTGGAAGTTTTATCAATGGAGGCCAGGGCGGGAGAATCTTGTGAATTCATGGAGTCCTTTAAATATGTTTAAAATAGAGAAATGGCCTAAGTAAAAAAAAAGCGAAATAAACTATTTTGTATGATTATTCACTCATCATGGTTATTGGTCAGGCTTAAGCAACTAGATTAGTTTTTTTTCTTTCAAAACAGAAAAAGCTAAAAATAATAGCCAAAATAAGTTTTTATAATGTTTAAAAACTCAAATAAGGGCGGCCCGACTGGCCCTTAGGTCAAAAAGCCGGCCCAGGGCCATGGTGACCATGGCCCTGGGTCACTGGGGCTATTTTTTTTACTTTTCATTTTTTTTCTCTCGGCTGGTTTTGGCAGCCACGAGGTCTGGGTTTTTGGGAGAGAGTTTTTTGGACATGACCCAGAGATTTCTAAAGCCAGCCACCACGCCCAAAATGAGGCCAACTATGGTTAGCCAGGGTTTGGTGCCAAAATATTTATCCAAAAAAAGGCCCAGGCCCAGGCCCAAAAAAATGGCCACCACCACGGCCAGGCCAATGGAAGAAGCCGTCAAAAGCATGTTAAATTCGGTCGGGCTTTTCTGGTCCCTAGGGTCATGGCCTGAAAGTGAACTCATCAAAATCTCCCAAAAAAAGCCGGGCTTTTGGCCCGAATCATCAAGGTAAGGGCCGGCCCTGAGCCTAACTTTAAGGGCCAATGGCTTAAGCTTTTAAACCGGCCAAAGCCTTTTATGGCCAAGAGAAGCTCACCAGACCAGAGAGATTTTACCACAAAAAAAAGGCTCTTTAGGAATTTGCCTTGGTGACTGGCCCGCTCTAGCCCGACTTTTTTAAAGTAACTTTAGTATTAGGCACTTTTGGCCGTGACCAAGAGCTCCTATTTATTGGGCAATAAATCGGTAATCATACTAACCTCAAGGCATTGATTTGATCCACTATTTAAATTAGCCATTCGAAAAACTTTATAGTTAAAATTAATTCTTTTTCCCACGATAGTATTATCGTTAAAAAAATAACTTAAAGACGGGTCAATTAAGAATCTAAAATCTTTATTATTAACTTTTATTATGACACCATCATTAGAATCCAAGATTTTTACAATAATACCTTCTAAATAACCAGTACTAAGGGTTTTATTGTCACAAATGGCCTTAGCTTGGCTTGACCAAATTTCTGGTTTGGCCCCTATTTTCAAAAGGCGCTCCCGGTCAATATGAAGATAATGGGTCGAGGCCAGGAGGCCCCAGGACTAAAAGCCCGTAAACTTAAGGGACAGGCCTCTGGGGGTAAGCACGGCAAAACCTAAGTTTTCAAAGGTATAGGGAGGGGACCTTAATTGATCGGGCAAGGGGATGTTCTCGGCTCTCCGACAATTGGCTGAACTTTTACGTATTTTATAAAAATTGGGAAAGACTTTTTCATTATTTTCACGATGTTCGCACCAGCCCCTGGCGATCATTGGCCAAAGAAGAGAAATAGACTTTTTTGGCTCACTAAAGACCTGGTCTAAGGTCATCTCGGCACCACTATTTAGATCATAGGTATGGGCTTCCAAGCGCCCGCTGGTCGAAGCGCCGCCTTGAGGGAGCCGATAAAAGGTAAAGGCCAGGGAGAGAATATCAGGCGATGGCGAGAAGGCTTCAAATAATTTAGTGTAAGCGCTGGCACAACTATCAGGATGACAAGATCCATCATTAGGATTAGTATTTTCTGTCATTAATCTGTAATCTTTATCTAATTGACTTTTAAAATACTGATCTAAGTCTTCGTTTCCTGTATTGGTAGGATAATTAATATCTAAATGTACTTTTAAGTAAGATACCCTGGGGTGAGTCCAAATTTCTTTAAGGGTAAAGGCTCTAAGATTAGGTAACTCCCGTCCGAAATAGTTCCCATTCTCATCTTTTCTGGTAAAAGGCGGTTGAACATCCTGCGCTGCCGCAAAATTAACAAAAAACAATGCTATAAAAATTGTGATAGACATGATAATTGGTAAATATTTTAACAATATTTGTTTGTATCGATATCTATTAGATAAATAAAATAATCTATTCATAAATTATCATCCTTGGTAGCGGTATCGGCTAATATAGGCCCTATTTTTTTTGTAGATTATGGTTTGGTCGTGGTTTTGATTGACCAAATTTGTGGCTTGGCCCCTATCTTTAAAAGACGCTCCCGGTCAATATGGAGAACATATACGGCCGAGGCCGGGCCCCATGACATCATGCCAGGCAGTTTTAGGGATAGGCCTCTCGGGGTCAGAAAGGCAAAACCCAAGTTTTCAAAGGAGTAGGACCCGGACTTCAATCGGTCGGGAAGGGCCAGGCCCTCGGCTTTGGCGCATACGGTCGGCCCTTGGGAAAGGTCATTGGAATAAAAACTGGGAATAATTTTTGGATCATTATTTTCATGCTCACACCAACCCTGGACAATCATTGGCCAAAGGCGAGGAATCGACTTTTTCGGGTCAACAAAGAGGTCATCTAAGGTCAACTTGCGACCACTTTTTAGGTCATAAGTTGAGGATTCCACAAACGGTGAGCCAGTGCCGGCCCCTTGGACGGCCTGGTAACTTAAATAGGCAATGGAGATGATTCCAGGCGAAGGGGCGTAGGCTTCAAAATGTCTATCAAGATAGCCAATACAGAGAGTTTCTTGACAAAATTCATCATCGGGATTGGCGTAACTTATCATTAATTCATATTCTTTGTCTAATTGACTTCTAAAATATCTATCTAAGGTATTATTTCCAGTACTAGTGGGGTAACTTAGGTCCAATTCAACCTCCACCTTTGGATTTTTTGGGTGAACCCAAGTCGTTTTAAGGGTAACGGCTCTAAGATTAGGTAATTCGTTTCCGAAATAGTTACCGTTCTCGTCGGGCCTGGTAAAAGCCGGAGCCTGCTGCGCTCTTAAGGCATTGGCCATTAACAAGACCATAAGAGTTACCATAGGCAAGATTAACCTTAAATATCTAAAAAATACTAACCTATAAAGACTTTTATTTGATAAATCCATATATTGTTTCATAAATCAAGATCCTTAGAAGTAAACTAACTTAGAGGCGATAAGCTTTGGTATTTTTTAACCAGGGAGCCAGCCCTGCCAATTAAGGGGTAATAGATAAGTAATAATCCTATATATTGACAAAAATAACT
>JAITJP010000153.1 GCA_031278835.1 Deltaproteobacteria bacterium | reverse complement strand
ATCGGCAGCATCAGGACCAACTGGCCGATGGGCTGATCATCACCCCCAGCCATAATCCGCCCCAGGATGGTGGCATAAAATACAACCCGCCCAACGGCGGCCCGGCCGACGTGGACGTGACCGATTGGATCCAAAAAAGGGCCAACGAGATCATGGCCAACCCCTCCAGCCTGCCCAGGCTGTCCTCTCAGCGGGCCTTAAAGGCCGAGACGACCAAGGTCGAGAACTTCGTTAAGCCCTTCGTTGAGGCCCTGGGCCAGGTGGTCGATATGGAGGCCATCAAGGCCTCGGGCCTTAAGATCGGGGCCGATCCCTTGGGCGGCTCCGGAGTCCGCTACTGGGGGCACATCGCTGAAAGCTGGGGCCTTAATTTGACCGTGGTCAATCCCAGAATCGATCCGGGCTTTACCTTTATGCCCCTTGACTCAGACGGGGCCATCCGGATGGATTGTTCTTCGCCCTACGCCATGGCCAATTTGATTAAATCGGCCGGGGATTACGATCTGGGCATCGGAAACGATCCTGACTTTGACCGTCACGGGATTGTCTCGGGCGGCCAACTGATGAATCCCAACCATTACCTGGCCGCGGCCATAGATTATCTCATAAAAAACCGGCCCAATTGGCCCCAAAACTATCGGATTGGCAAAACCCTGGTTTCCTCGTCCATGATTGACCGGGTGGTTAAGGGGGCTGGCCGAGAACTATACGAAACCCCGGTGGGCTTTAAATGGTTCGTCTCGGGCCTGGCCGACGGCAGTCTGGGTTTTGGCGGGGAAGAGAGCGCCGGGGCTTCTTTTTTGCGCTTAAACGGGCGGGTTTGGACCACCGACAAATGCGGCTTCTGTATGACCCTCCTGGCGGCCGAGATGGCCGCCAAAACCGGTAAACTGCCCCACCAGCTCTATGCCGGCCTAACCGAAAAATACGGCTCCACCGAGTATCGCCGCATCGATTCTGACTTAAACGACGAAAAGAAAGCCATTTTGGGAAAACTACAACCCCAAAGCCTTTCCGGCAGCCCTATCGCCGGTCTGACCGTGTCCGAGGCCTTTGACAAGGCCCCGAGTAACCAGGCCTCCATTGGCGGCCTTAAGGTGACCCTCTCGGACGGCAGTTGGTTCGCCGTCCGGCCCAGCGGGACCGAACCCAAGATGAAACTCTATGCCGAGAGTTTGGGCGGGGCCGATCTGCTGGAAAACATTTTAGAACAAGCCCCAAAACTTATCTTTAAAGATTAACCAAAAAAGTCACTTTTTGGTTTTATTAAAATTCCAAAGCTTTAATAATCGAATTAGATTATATCTAGCTATCGTGATAATAATGTATCATTTGTAATTGATATTATATCGGTAGATATCTAACTTTAAGATAAATTATCTTACTAAGTTACTTAAGGGCGTGTAAAGTCAAGTTTTTGACTTTATAGGTCTATCGTTTTGTTCTTTGTTTTGAATTTTGGTTAGGTATGTTTTTTCAGACTCTTTTTCTCTGGTTTTTAAGAAATTTAAAAGAATTAAATCCTAAAACCCGGTGGAACGCCCCCCAAGGATATAAAGAAGTCCTTTCTTTGGCCCTGCCACTGATAGCCTCGACCGCCGCTTCTTCTTTGATGCTTTTCACTGACCGGATTTTTTTAAGCAATTATTCGCCCAGCGCCATCGCCGCTTCGCTACCGGCCGGGGTGGCCAAGGTGGCGGTCACCTCGCTTTTTATCGGCATTTGTTCTTACGTGGGCGTTTTCGTGGCCCAGTACATCGGGGCCGGAAAACCTCACCGGACCGCGGCCACCCTTTGGCAGGGTATTTATTTCGCCATAGGGGCCGGCTTGCTTTTATCGTTATTGTACTTTGCCAGCGATTTTATCTTTAGTTTTGGCACCCAAGACCCCGAGGTTCTGGCCCTTGAGCTTAGTTACTTTAACCTTTTAATCATTTTTAGCCCGTTTGACTTGGGCATGGTGGTCATGTCGGCCTTTCTCTCGTCCATGGGCCGAGCCAAAGCGGTGATGTGGGTAAGTCTCATTGGGGCTGGCTTCAATGTCCCCATGAATTATTTACTCATTTATGGCCTTAAGCTGGGCTCGTTGACCATTTTCCCCCAGTGGGGCATTTTTGGGGCGGCCTTGGCCACGGTCATGTCCTGGGTCTTGTCGGTAATTATCTATTCAGCCCTAATCTTTACCAAAAAAATGGAAAGAGATTTCCAGGTTAGAAGCAACCGTAAATTTGACTGGGAGTTGACCTTTAGGCTTTTGAAATTTGGTTGGCCGGGCGGGCTGCAGTTTTTTATGGAGATCTTCGCCTTTGCTTTTTTCAGTTTCGCCGTGGGCCATTTGACCGTTTTGGAATTAACCTGCAATAACATCGTTTTTTCCCTGGAGATCTTGTCCTTTTTCCCCATGATCGGGGTGGGCACATCCGTAAGTATCTTGGTGGGCCAAGCCATCGGCCGGGGTAAACCCTTGGAAGGGGCCAGGTCGGTCAAAACCGGGACGGCCTTAAGCACGGTTTACGTTTTGATGATTGCCATTATGTTTATCTCCATCCCTCGGCCGCTGCTTTCCCTTTTTCTGGCCAGCGATTATGAGCCCGAGTTCATTAATTTCATCTACGAGCTGGGTTCGGTCATACTGGTTTACGTGGCTATTTACAGCGTCTCGGACGGCCTTTATCTATGTTGCTTTGGGGCCATAAAAGGCGCCGGGGACGTCTGGTTTCCCATGGGGGCCATGGCCGTCTGGGGCATTTTTGGCCTAATGATGCCGGTGCTCTTACTCTTAA
>JAITJP010000113.1 GCA_031278835.1 Deltaproteobacteria bacterium | reverse complement strand
GGCGTCCCAAACCGGTATTGGCCATGGCCCGGGCCGTGGCCCCGATGTTTTCCGGTTTTTGGGGCTCGTTTAAAATGACGTCTAGGTGAGATCTAGAAAGGCTTTTGGGCCGACGATCGAGTTTATGATCGGCTCGAGCTTGGCTGACTCTTTGGCGCTTGGGCTTATCAGTCGGACTTGACAAGGGTCCAGATCTCCTCATACAAAAGGCCGTTGCTGCCCAGATCTTTGTAATACTCCATGTTGGCTCTAAGCTCCTGGGGAGGATAGATGCCGGGGTTTTCCCGGTCTTCCTGGGGGATAAGTTCCAGGGCTTTGGCGTTGGGCGTGGCGTATTTGGAGAAAATGGCCAGTTTGGCCGCGTTTTCCGGCTCCAATATAAAGTTTAAAAATTCATGGGCCACCTCGAAATTGGCCGCCCCGGTGGGGATGGCAAAAACGTCCAGCCAGATCTCGCAGCCTTCCCTGGGGATTAAGTACTGGATTTCTGGATCTTCGAGGGCGGCCTTGACGGCCTCGCCGTTATAAACTTGAGCGATCGAAGCCACGTTGCCAACCACGTTGGCCAAGCCGTCAACCCCGCTACTGAAACTAAAAAACATGGGTTGTTGTCTGGCCTTGATTAAAAGATCCCCGGCTTCCTTGATTTGATCTTTGTCGATGGTGTTGGCCGAATAACCGAGATATTTTAAAGCCGCCCCCAAAGCGTCCCGGGCCGTGTCAAAGATAATAAAATTGCCTCTTTCCATGGTGGGCTCAAAAAGCAAATTAAAGCTGGGCTCATAGGTCTGGCCGGGTTTGGCCCGCACGGCCAGTCCCGAGGTACCCCACTGGTAGGGGACGCCGTATTTGTTGCCCGGGTCTTCATCGACATTGGTAAAAGCCGGATCAAGATTTTCCAGATTGGGCATTAGGCTTTTATTGATGGGCTGAATGAGATTTTGATTGATTAAGGAAGGTAAAAAATAGGTGGTGGGCACGATAATGTCATAGGCCCCGGGGCGCCCCAGCTTTAAGGCCGAGATCATCTCTTCGTTTGATTCATAATTGGTCATTTTAACTTTGACCTTAAATTTTTTTTCAAAATCGTCAAGCACTTCCAAGTCAATGTATTCTGACCAAATAAAGATCGAGAGTTCTCTGACCGCCGCTTCTTTTTTAACTTCATTGCTGGCGGTTTTCTGTTCTTCGCCGCCCCCACAAGCGGTCAAAACAAAAGCGCACATGACAAAAAGAAAAAAAATCTTAATTGAGTTTTTAATGATCATCGAACCTCTCCTGACTTAAACGAAAAAAAACTATTATTTGGCCAAAATATTCTAGCCAAAAAGCTCCCAGAAAAATCCTCAATATGGCGCCTCGCCCCAGAGCTGGGCCGGCCGGGAAATTGACCGGTTAACCGGTTAACCGCGCCCATTGGGGCCATAAGGCCTAGGATTTTCACTGGGATCAGGCCCCATATCCATTTTCGGCATTATACAACAAAAAGGGGCGGTCTCAAAAAATAGGAAAATAATAAAAACCGCTCCAGCCAAAATAAAAAAAAACCTCTCTGGGGGGCCAAGATTGGTTTGGCCCGGCCCAGAAAAAACTTCCCTAGGTTCTCCATGGTCTTAAGTGCCCATGGCTATTAATTTCTTGATGTCTATGGACCGTTTTCGTATAATGCCTTTACATTTTAACTAACTTAAAAATTGTCCATAAGCTATTTGCTTTAATCGAAAAAAACCTCTCTAAATCTAGCTCAAATTAAACCGCCAAATTACTTTAATTAAGAGTAGTGACAATTTTTTACCATATTGGTATTTTTATGGCCCGATGGCTTGGGCCGGCCAGGTGGTCCAGCCCAGGGGGCTGGACTTGGGGCCAGGTTTATTTTATATAGGGAGTCTTTAATGATTAACTGGTTTACTCAATTTTCTAAGTTTAAATTTTGTGCTTTTTGGGCCGGAGCCTTGGGGCTTTTGGGACTTTTGGGGCTTGGCTTTGGGCCAATTCTTTGGGCCGGGGATATTTACCAAGGCCAGGTGCAAAGGGTCATCGACGGCGACACCATTGAGCTTTTGACCGGCGATTACGAGAGAGTTAGGGTGCGGCTTTACGGCATCGACGCCCCGGAAAAAAATCAGGCCGGGGGACAAGATTCCCTGGCCGTCTTGAAGGGCTTAATCGAAGGGCGATCGGTCACGGTGGAGGTTTTGGACATTGACCGCTACAGCCGTTTGGTGGGCTTAATCTATCTGGACGGGGAGTCGATTAGCCAGGCCATGATCGCTTTGGGCCAGGCCTGGGTTTATGAGAGATATTGCCAAGTCAAGGCTTGTCAGGAATTTCAGCGGGCCCAAAGCCAGGCCCAGAAAGACCAGCTGGGCCTCTGGGCCGATCCCCAGGCCCGGCCGCCTTGGGAACATCGCCGCAAGAAATAAATTTTAAAGGGGCCAGCCCCCTTGAAAAAGGGCCCACCAGCGGTCAAAAAGGCCCCTAGGAGCTTAGGCCCTTTGAAAAACCTAAAATAGTAGCCCCCAAGGCTTGCCGGGGCTCTGTGGGGCTCTGAGGGGCCTTAGCCGGCCGATTGGTGATTTGGAGAAAAAAAATTTTTTTGATTTTTTTGGCCGCCCAGAGCTGGGGCGGTCAGTGGGAAAGGAAAGATCATGCAACCCAGGATGAAAAAGCAAGCCCTGAGCGCCGAAGAAATAGTCAAGTTCTTGGAAAAAGAAAAAGTTGGCCATTTGGCCACAGTGGGTCCGGACGGCCCCTACGTAATCGCGGTCAATTACGTGGTTTTAAACGACAAGGTCTATATACACGGCCGTAAGGAAGGGGGCAAAAAGTATGATAACCTTGGTTTTGATGAGCGGATCTGTTTTGAGGTCTCCAGGGATTATGGTTACGAGGTCGGCGACAGGCCCTGTAAAACGGAAACCATTTATGAGAGCGCCATTGGCCGAGGTCGGGCCAGGGTCCTCAAAGACGAAGAAAGCTTAACCGAAAAAGTATTGTTGGCCTTTGCCAAAAAATTCGCCGGGCATTTGTCCGATCCGGTTATTGCTGAGGACAAGGCCAAAATAACCGGCATAATCGAGCTCTCTATCGACGAGTGGACCGGTAAGCACTATAAAAAATCGTCCTAGTCGGGAAAAAATTGGCTCTTCAAGTTTTTTTGAAGAGCCAGTTTTTTTTACTGGCCGATGATTTTTACGTAGTATTTACGGCTTCGCGGGGGATCGAATTCGCAGAAAAAAATACCCTGCCAAGTGCCCAGAAGAAGTTGGCCCTTTTCGATGATGACCGAGGCGCTGGAGCCCATGACACTGGCCTTAAGGTGGGCCTTGGAATTACCCTCAGCGTGTTTAAATTCCGGCCGATCGGGAAAGGAGCGCTCCAAGGCCAAAAGCAGATCCGAGATGACCGCGGGATCGGCCATTTCGTTTATGGTTATCCCGGCCGTGGTATGGGGGCAGTAAACCAAGGCCAGGCCTTCTTTTATTTGGGCGGCCGCGACCGAGCTTTGGACTTGGGCGGTAATGTCGTAAAAAGTTTCCCTGGGCGTTGAGAGCCGATGTTCAAAAAGCATGATGATTTTTTCCTTTTAATTAAAAACCCAGAGATTTAATTGGCTGATGACTTCGTCCACCCATTGGGGGACGGCCTCCGAGGCCGGGCCGTAAAAACCTCGATCGTAGAGGTTGGCCGAACCGGTGGGGGCGATATTGATCTCAAGGGTTGGCACCTTTAACTTTTTGGCCACCCGCAAGTATGAGGCCGCCGGGTAGACCAGGCCCGAGGTGCCGATGGAAACGAAGAGGTGACAATTTTTTAGATTGGTTTCAATCTCCTCTAGGTGGTAGGGCATCTCTTCAAACCAAACCACGTCGGGCCTAAGTTGGCCCTGGGCCTGGCATTTGGGGCAGACCTCCTCCAGGCTTAAATTTTTTAGCCACTTAAATTTATGGTCGCAGGCCTGGCATTTGGCCCAAAGTAAGCTGCCATGGGTGTGGCAGACTTGTTTACTGCCCCCGCGTTCGTGCAAATCATCGACGTTTTGGGTCACCAAAAAAAGGCCGGGTTTTTTGAGGCCTTTTTCGGCCCGGTAATTGGAGATCTGGCTTTCCAGCCGGGCCAGGGCCTGGTGGGCGGGGTTGGGCTTGATGTCTCCGGACAAAAGTTCTTTTCGCCGAAAATCGTAAAACTCCAAAACCCGTACCGGGTCTTTCTTAAAAGCCCTGGGCGTGGCCACGTCCTCGATATTGACCTTAGACCAGAGGCCGTCTTTGTCCCTAAAGGTGTCCAAGCCGCTCTCCCGGCTAATGCCCGCCCCCGTCAAAACGAAAATCATTTTAGCCTCCTAAAATCCCCATTAAGAAAAAAAAATAGCCCAAGGCCAAAAAACGCTTTTTCCCTGGCCCCCAATGGGCGGCCTTAGGAAAAAAGCCTAGGTCGTGAAAGTGGTATTTTTGAAGTATACCCCCAAAGGCGCCTTAAGCTCAAATTTTGGGCGACAAAATTTTTCCTCTCTGGGGCCTAAAAGCCAGGGCCGAGCTTGGTATTTATTTGAGAATTGTCAGAAAAATTTGACCAAAAAAATATTAACCAATATTTAGGTGGTTATTTTTGACGATTTTAAAAAAGCCCAAAATTTATGCGCTATTGGCCAGGGCCGGGTCATTGTCAAATTTTTATATTGCCATCGTTTCTAAAAAGCGATATATTGTTGTCATAAGAAAAAAGCAAAAACCTTTGGGCCTCGGCTGGACGATATTTTATTTCTGTCCCAGGCCCCTAAGAGTTTACTCTAAGCTTTGGGGCTTAGAGCCAAGTTTTGACCAAAATAGTTTTTTTTAAAACCCGGGAGAAGAAATTGGTGGACTCGAAGGAATCGATGGAGTCGCGGGAAGCCAAGGACTCGATAAAAAGTCAGGTGGAAGGCCTTCTTGGCTCCAGGCCAAGGCAGGCCAGGCATTTATTGGCCGTTCTCCAGGACATTCAGGCGGCCTTTAGGTATTTGCCCAAAGAAGCCCTTTTGATGGTTTCCGAGAAGCTGGAAGTTTCCGCGGCCAGAGTCTTTGCCGTGGCCGGGTTTTACAAGGCTCTTTCCTTTAGCCCAAAGGCTGAGCGGCTTTTGACGGTCTGTCAAGGCACGGCTTGTCATTTAAGGGGCTCGGAAAAATTAATTCAAACACTAGAATCGCGCCTGGGCTTTAAGATAGGCCAGAGTTCCACCGACGGACGACTGGGCCTTGAAACGGTAAACTGTTTGGGCGCTTGCGCCTTGGCTCCGGTGGCCACCGTGGACGGGGCCGTCCATGGCCATCTGACTCCCGAAAAAGCCCTGGATCTGATCTAGCCCGAGAGAGCTGGGATTTGATTTAGCTTTAGCTGGGAGCCCCTCAACCATGGCCTTTTTGGGGTTGAGGGCGGCTAGGGTGCTTTAAGGCTGGCCAAGCCACTTAATAAGACGCGGGCCAAGAAGGTCCTCGTTTGGCTAGCCTATAGGCTTTGGCCAGCCTTTTTATATTTTTTTCCCCGGTTTTTTGTTTCCTTTGGTGGGACATGTTTTTAAAGGATCATAGGGAGCTCGAAGCTCTGAGAAGCGGCCTAATGACCGGCCCGGCCCCGACCCGAAGGCTTTGGGTGTGCGGGGGCCCGGGTTGTTTGGCTTCCGGGGCCGCCCAGATCCAAGCGGCCTTAGCCTCTGAGATAAAAAAACAGGGTCTTAATTCTCAAATTGACTTTCGGGCCGATTTGACCGGCTGTTTGGGCTTATGCGAAAAAGGCCCCTTGGTCGGGGTGGAGCCCGAGGGTTTTCTCCTGGAAAAGGTCAGCTTAGCGGATTGTCAAGAACTGGTTTCAAAAACCCTCGGCCAGGGCCGCCCCATCGAGCGCCTTTTGTCCGGTCACCAGCCCATCAAGAATCATCCCTTCTATCAACCCCAGATTCGTCAAATCACCCGCCGTTTCGGGCAAATCAACCCAGAGAGCTTATTGGATTATCTCAAAACCGGAGGCTACCAGGCCTTGGGCTTGGCCTTAAGCGCCCTTAGTCCCGACCAAGTCTGCCAA
Organism: Deltaproteobacteria bacterium; assembly: GCA_031278835.1. Classification (GTDB taxonomy): domain Bacteria; phylum Desulfobacterota; class Desulfarculia; order Adiutricales; family Adiutricaceae; genus JAIRNQ01. The sequence continues at coordinate 9,127 of JAITJP010000113.1, read as the reverse complement.
ATGGTCGAAAGATCCGGGCTTAGGGGCCGGGGCGGGGGCGGTTTTCCGGCCGGGCGCAAGTGGAGTTCTTGCCGTCTGGCCCCGGGAACGGTCAAGTACGTTTTGGCCAACGGCGACGAGGGTGACCCCGGGGCCTTTATGAATCGCAGCCTCATGGAGGGCGACCCCTTGGCCATCATCGAGGGCATGACCCTGGGGGCTTACGCCGTGGGGGCCAATAAGGGTTTTATTTACGTCCGGCATGAGTATCCCCTCTCGGTGGAAAGGCTTAACCGGGCCATAGAAGCGGCCGAAAAAATGGGCCTTTTGGGCAAAGGCATCCTGGGCAGTTCCTTTAGTTTTAATCTTGAGATCGTCTTGGGCGGCGGGGCCTTTGTCTGCGGTGAGTCCACGGCCTTGATGGCTTCCATCGAGGGCCGGGAAGGCCAGCCCCGGGTCAAATACGTGCGCTCGACCCAAAGGGGTCTGTGGGAGGCCCCCACCCTTCTTCAAAACGTGGAGACCTGGGCCAACGTGCCCTTAATCGTCGAACATGGCCACGAGTGGTTTAAAAGCCAGGGCACCTCGGCCAATCCCGGCACCAAGGTTTTTTGTTTGGTCGGCCAAGTCAAGCGCTCGGGCCTGGTCGAAATGCCCCTGGGTACGACCATTGGCTCCTTGGTCTTTGAGGTTGGCGGGGGCAGCCCGCCTGGCCGAAGTTTTAAGGCCGTCCAGATTGGCGGGCCCTCGGGCGGCTGTTTGCCGGAATCGGCCCTGGATTTGCCCCTGGATTTTGACAACTTGTCCTCGGCCGGGGCCATCATGGGTTCGGGCGGCCTAATCGTCATGGACAATTTAAGCTGCATGGTTGACGTGGCCCGTTATTTTACCGGCTTTTTGATGGGCGAGAGTTGCGGCAAATGCTCGCCTTGCCGGGAAGGCCTGACTCTCATCTACCGGATCTTAGAGGGCCTTTGCCAGGGCCAAGGCCGCCCGGGCGATACCTTGGAATTAAAAAAATTAGCCAGCCTTTTATCCAAGACGGCCTTGTGCGGTCTGGGTCAGAGCGCCGCCAATCCCCTTTTATCGACCTTGCGCTACTTTGAAGAAGAATACCTCGAACACGAAAATGAAAGATTTTGTCGATCCGGCCGTTGTCAAGGACTTTTTTGGCCCAAAATTGACCCAGATCTCTGTAGCGGCTGCGGCCTTTGCCAAGAAGCCTGCCCGGCCAAGGTTATTTTTGGCGAAAAAAAACAGGCCCGTCAAATCGATCTGGCCAATTGCCTGTCCTGTGGGGCCTGCCTGGCGGTTTGCCCTTTTGGGGCCGCCCAAGCCGTTCGCCAGGACTCATAGAGATGTTTAGATTTTTAAATTTTTTTGGCCCAAAAAAAGGCTTTATTCTCTCCCCGGGAGAGAAAAAAAGAACTCGTAGAGTTCTTTAATAAAAAACTGACCGAGGCTCCCAAAAAGCCGGTTAAGAGTTGAATGAAAAAGGTTTCTGCAAAATGGATCATACCCTACCCAAGGTCACCGGAACCATCGACGGTCATGAGTTCGAGGTTTGTCATGGGACGACGCTTTTGGAAGCGGCTAAAACCCTGGGCATAAAAATTCCCACCCTCTGTCACCATCCGGGCTTGCCTCCTGATGGCAATTGCCGGCTTTGCCTAGTCGAGACCGGTGACAAACTACTGGCTTCCTGCGCCTTTCCAATAAGGGCCAGCGGGGGGGTGTATTTGACCCATAGTCCTTTGGTTTTTGAGGCCAGAGCCTTTGTCTTAAAACTTCTTTTGAGTAGAGCCCCAAATAATAAGGAATTATTGAAACTGGCCGAGGAGTACGGGGCCCAAGCCGATCCCCGGTTAAGCGATGATCCAGACGGCTGCCTTAGGTGCGCCCGCTGCGTTAGGGCTTGCCAGGCGGCCGGTTCCCAGGCCATTGCCTTAATTGGCCGCGGCCGGGGTAGGAAAGTGGCTGGGCCTTTTTTTGAGCCGCCCCTCGACTGCGTGGGCTGCCTGGCCTGCGCCCGCTCATGCCCCACCGGCCTAATCGCCTGCGGCGAGGAACCTCGGGTCATTTGGGGCCGCCAGTTTGATTTGGTCAAATGCCCCCAATGCGGCCGAACCGTTGGCACCCCCGAGGAGCTGAAACGGGCCGGGATAACTTCCTGGCTTTGCCCCGACTGCCGGCGCCGGGAATACTCCCAGGCCCTAAAAAATTTACCCGAGGCCTCATTTGTCAGAAATTAATTTGGCTAAAAAAAATTTAAATATCCTGATTTGGCCTGATGTTGGAGGAAAGATAAATGTTCGTATTCGATAAACCCGTAGAAGAATTCTCGTCTTGGGTCAATGAGACCGGCTGTCTCATTGACAAGGCCAGAAAAGAAGGTTTGAAGTTGGCTTGGGATAGATTGGCCAGTCAAACTCCCCAGTGTAACTTTTGCGAAATGGGCCTGTCCTGCGCTAAATGCGTCATGGGGCCTTGCCGGATTATTCCCGGGCTGGATCGAGACAAAGGGGTTTGCGGCGCCGACGCCGATCTGACCGTGGCCAGAAATTTCGGGCGTTTCGTGGCCGGGGGTTCGGCGGCCCACTCCGATCACGGGCGGGACTTAGTCGAGGTTCTCCATGAAATAGGCTCCGGCCGGGCCACGGCCTACCAAATCCGCGACGAGGGTAAGCTTAAAAGGCTGGCCGAGGAGTTTGGCCTGAGCCCCAACGGCGACATCAAAAAAGTGGCCAAAGACGTGGCCGAACGCCTGGGTCAAGATTATTCGACCTTTGGGCCGGGTCTGGCCTTTTTGGGCCGCTTACCCAAGGTTCGCCTTGAGCTTTGGGACAAACTGTCCATAACCCCCAGGGGTATTGACCGCGAGCCCGTGGAAATGCTTCACCGTACCCACATGGGGGTTGACTGCGATCCCCTTTCTTTGGCCCTGCACGCCGCCAGGACTTCCCTTTCCGATGGCTGGGGCGGTTCCATGGCCGGCACCGAGATCTCCGACGTGATTTTTGGCACCCCGGCCCCGGGCAAGACCAAGGTCAACCTGGGCGTTCTTAAGGTCGATCAGGTCAATATCTTGGTCCACGGCCATAGCCCGGTGGTCTCCGAGATGATCCTGGCCGCCGCCGCTGACCCAACAATACTGGCCGAGGCCAAGAAAGCCGGGGCCCAGGGCATCAACATCGCCGGGCTTTGCTGCACCGGAAACGAACTGCTGATGCGCCGGGGCGTTCCCTTGGCCGGAAACCACATGATGACCGAATTGACCATAGTCACCGGGGTGGTCGAGGCCATAGTCGCGGATTACCAATGTATCATGCCCAGCTTGGTCAATATCGCCCAGTGTTACCACACCAAGTTCATAACTACTTCCGACAAGGGGCATTTTCCCGGAGCCGAAAAATTTCATTTCAATGCCCAAAACGCCCGGGAACTGGCCGGACAGGTAGTTGCCCTGGCCGTGGAGGCCTTTAAAAAACGCGACCCCAATAAGATCTTTATCCCAGTCGAGCCAGTCGAGATCATGAGCGGCTTTTCCAACGAAGCCATCCTGGGGGCCCTGGGCGGAAGCCCGGAGCCCTTAATCGAGGCCATCAAAAACGGAACGGTCCGGGGGGCCGTGGGCATCGTGGGCTGCAATAATCCCAAACTCAAACAAGATCACCACCACGTGGCCTTGGCCAAAGAGTTAATCAAAAAAGACATCTTGGTTTTGGTGACCGGCTGCGCCACCTCGGCCATGGCTAAGGCCGGTTTACTGATGCCAGAGGGGACGGTTATGGCCGGCCAGAATCTGGCCAAGCTTTGCCAAACTTTAGGTATTCCCCCGGTCCTGCACGTGGGCAGCTGCGTTGACAATTCCCGCATCATCCACCTGTGCGCCGTCTTGGCCAAGGCCCTGGGCGTGGACATCTCGGCCCTGCCGGTCGCGGCCAGCGCCCCGGAATGGTATTCGGAAAAGGCCGCCGCCATTGGTCTCTACGCCGTGGCCACGGGCATAACCACCCATTTAGGTCTGCCGCCCATGATCCTGGGCAGCCCCACCTTAACCAACCTGGCCGTTTCCGGCTTAAACGAGGTGGTTGGGGCCTGCTTTATCGTTGAGCCGGATCCCCTTAAGGCCGGGGCCATCCTAGACGACCTGATCTCCAGTAAGCGCCAGGGCCTGGGCTTATCGGCTTAGGAGAGAGGCCATGACCCAAAAAACCATCCAAGTCACACCGTCTCGCTGCATAGGTTGCCTCAATTGCGAACTGGCCTGCGCCAGTCGCGACTGGGGCCAGTATTTTCCGGCCGGTTCCAAGATAAACCTGGTTTTTTTCCAAGACGGCGGCCAGGTTCCGGTGACCTGCTTTCAATGCCAAGAGGCTCCTTGCCTGAAGGTCTGCCAAACCGGCGCCTTGAACAGAAACGAGCTCACCGGGGTCATCTCCACCGATCCCGACCGCTGCGTTGGCTGCCGAACCTGCGTATCGGTCTGCCCCTTTGGCAACATCAATTACTCCAAAATCGGCCGCCGGATTGAAAAGTGCGATCAGTGCCAAGGTCAACCCCGATGCGCCGCCGTCTGCCCCTCGGGCGCCCTATCCTACGTCGATGACCTCAAAATCGTCCAAGAGCGCCGCCGGGCCTTTGCCGAGAGTTTTAAAGAAGTCGTTAAGGAAGCCTTTAAATAATCATGCCCCTTAGCCCCAGCCCCGCTTGGCTAGGGCTGATGGGGGGCTAGGCCCCAAAAAACAAAAAAACCCACGACCGAAAGATCGTGGGTTTTTTTCTTCCTTATTTAGGTGTCATCTATTCTTCATTGGTTTTTTAAGTTGCCAGTAAGGGGTAACTGGACGGCCGCTACCCTCAGGGTTTGTATACCATTGGTCGTCAACTTTGTAGAGTCGGGGCCTTGGTTTGGTTTTAATGGGCTTTGGATTAACCCTTTCGCTCAAATTGGGCGGCTGATGAGGGTTAATTTTTTCCTTGATATAGCGCTGGGTTGAAGCCTGGTGCTGGCCTTTGTAACCAGTAGCTTTGCTTTGGCCTGGGCGGTTTTGCCGGTAAACTGGCCGCTGCCCCAAACCCCGGCCCTGGCTTGGTTTGCCGATATTTGGCTGAGCTTGGCCCTGGCCCTGGTTGTAATAGATTTTGGAGTTTTGCTCGCCGCGGCGCTGCCCTCGGTCGGCCGAGGCTAGGCTTGGAGCCAGCAGAACCATTATGCCCAGTAATAAGGCCATGGTCATGAGCTTTTTCATGGTTGGTTTCCTCGGGTCAAATGACCCAATGAGAAGGTTTTGATTCTTGGCCCAATCCCTGGTGGCTTAATAATTGTTTCCGCTTAGGTTGATTCCAAAGCCAAAGCCGCCACCGCCCGCGCCAAAGTTAACACTGTTTCCCGCTCCATCGTCCAGGCCAAAGCTAAAGCTGGGACTGGCTTCCGGGTCTCCATAGTCTCCAGATTCGTAATAAACCGGCTCCGAGGGGAGGTAGACGATTTCCCTTTCAACTCGGGGGCCATTATCTCTGGGTGAATGAGGACGAGGCCTGGGTTTTCCTGGCGGTCTGGGATGTATGGGTTTCGGTCCAGGTCTCTTGGGCGGTCCAGGATGTATGGGTTTCGGTTTTATTGGCGGGCTGGGTCGCCTGTCGATTTGGTGGCCTTTCTGGGAGTCTGACCGATGGTTATTGATGTTTTTTTTCTGGCTTCTGGCGCTACCGTTCTGGGAAGCTCTTTGATTCGATTGGATCCGCCGCTGTTCGGCTGGGATATACTTTTTTTGTTCACCGTTGGCGCGCCATTGGGCCAGAGCCATGGTGGGTAGGGCCAGGGCTAATAAGGCCATGAGCAAAACCGATAAGAATGACTTTTTCATTTTTCGGGTCCTCTTTTTAGCAGCTAAATCTTTTTTTTATTTTACTTAGCTTGCCTTAATTTTAAAAAAGTGATTGAAAATGTTTAAAAATTAATTAAAATTTTATATGCTAATTTTTATTTTAAAATCTCTAGAGCGTAAAAGCAGTTTTTAAGATTTTAACTCTTTTTTTTCTCAACTGAATGTAATATAAGCAAGGACCATGCCAGTCACCTGGCCGGCCTGGCCAATTTTTAATTTTAGGCTAAAAATTCGCTCCAAAGGCCTAGTCAAGCCAAGTGGCTTGGCCAGGCCCGATCCCTGATAAAGGCCTGATTAAGGGCTTTTTAGAGTTTTAACCCGAGTAAATAAATTTTTCCTTCAGGCCCATGGGCAATAAACTTTTTTCCCGTCGCCTTACTATGAACCTGGTCCCCTTGACTCATTTTGGCGCGCCCCTGACACGTTTTGGATCCCTCCCCAGGAACCTTAAGAGAAAAATGGGCTTAGCCCCTTTTACCTACTGTAAACATAAGTGATTTTTTTTGGAGTCTTGGATGGAAAAGTTTTATGAATAATGTGAATAGTTGAATTTTATTGGAGAAAAATATCGCTCGGCTAGCTTTGTTTGGATTTTTTTTAGTCTTTAACCGATCAAGGGATCTGAATTAAGTCTTTGTGAGGAGCCAAAAAAAAGCCAGTTTAAAGCAAGGCGCTTAACTGGCCCTGGGCCAGGGCCGGCAACCAAGATGAGATCTGAAATAATAATTAAGATGGAGTTTGGAGTTGGGGCGGCCAAGAAAGTTCAGCGCTTAAAATCTATTCCTCTCCCCGACCGCCAAAGGCCCCACAAACCGTTAAGATAGCCCCTGGGCGGCTATCGGGACCCGTATTTGGCCTAAACACCCAGCTAAGCCGCCCTAAGCGCTCTAGGGGCCCTTACGGGCCTTTAGGCCCCAAAGCCAATCTTGCCTATAAAGCGCCCTGGTCTGTGTTTCCTGGTGCCCCCACCGCGCTCTGGCCGCGCTCTTGGCCATTAATAGCCAATCTTGGTGACCTGGTTTGGCTTAACTTTTGGCCCAGGCTTTTGACAAAGAAGGCCCGCTTACCAAACCATCACCGATATTACTAAAGGCCTTAGAAGCTGACCTTTTTATGTTAGCCCTAAGTTACTAATTTTACCTAAAGATAGATTTTTCTCGATAAAAAACCCTGGAGGCTAACAACTTAGCCACCAGGGTCTAAATGTTATATAGTTTTAACGAATCTTTTTACGACCAAGCTTTAATTTTTGTTAATATTACTTATTAATACCCAGAATAAAGGCTTTATTCTACTACCAGATCATCGGTTACGGTTTCATCAACCGCCACTTCGGTGTCATCGATTGGCCATTGGCCGCTACCGTTTCGACCGCTTCCGGTCCGACCGCTTCCGGTCCGACCGCTACCGGTCCGACCGCTACCGGTCCGACCGTAACCGGTTTGGCTGTTTTGGGATCTGCTCTCATAAGTTTGGCCGTTACTGGTCTGATCGCTTTGAGATTCACTCTCATAGGTTTGGCCGTTACCGGTCTGGCCGTTTTGCCAGGGACCGTGTCCGTTGGGGCGGCGGCGCTGGTTTGGCCCTTGATTGTAACCAAAGCGCTGGTTGGGCCGCCGGGAGTGGCCGTTTTGCCCATAGCGCTGGGGTGGCCGCTGGGAGTGGCCGTTTTGTCCGTAGCGCTGGCTTTGACGCTGGGAGTTCCCGTTTTGTCCGTAGCGCTGGCTTTGACGCTGGGAGTTTTGCCGGTAAACTTGCCGCTGGCTAGAAGCGCGCCCCTGGCTTTGTCTACGCACATTCTGCTGGCCCTGACCCTGGCCCTGGTTATAGTAGATTTTGTTTTGGCCGTTACGCTGGTTCCCCCGGTCGGCCGAGGCTAGGCTTGGAACCAGCAGGGCGATTATGCCCAGAAATAGAGAGACTTTTACGAGATTTTTCATGATACGATTCCTTATGGTAAATGAGTTAATGAGAATGTTTTGATTCTTTGCTGGATTTACCGGGACTTAATAGTTTAAACCGCCTACGCTGATTCCAAAACCAAAGCCTCCGCCGCCCATGCCAAAGTTTAGGCTGGTTCCCGCTCCATCCGAAATGCCAAAGTTAAAGCTGGGAGTGGCTTCCGGGTATCCAGAGGGTTCGGACTCGTAGTAAACGGGTTCAGACTCGTAATAGACCGGTTCCGAGGGGAGGTAAACGACTTCGCGCTCGACGCGGCTGCCACCACTGGGCGGATAAGGACGAGGCCTGGGTCCTTTTTTGGGTGGATCGGGGCGCTCGTTTTTAGGCGGTCCGGGTCGCTTGTCTATCTTGGGTGGTCCGGGGCTCTTGTCGAAATGGTTGTCTTTTTTGGAGCCTGGCTGGTTATTGTCGTATTTTTTTTGGGCTCTTTGGCTCGATTGGATCCGCTTCTCTTCGGGTGGGATATACTTTTTTGGCCCGCCGGGAGAGTGTGAAGCGGCCAGGGCCATACCGGGAAGGGCGAGTGCCAATAGGGCCATCAGCAAAACCGATAAGAATGACTTTTTCATTTTTAGATTCCTCGCTTTGGCAGCTAAATCTATTTTTTATTGTCTTTAGCTTGCCGTAATTTTAAAGAAGTCATTGAATTTATTTAAAATTTGTTTAATATTTTATAGGCGAATTTTTATTTTTATAATTTACGGAGCGTAAAAGCCATTTTTAAGATTTTAACTCGTTTTTTTTCTCAACGGGATAATACGAAGCAATAATCATGCCAGCTCATCGAAAGGCCGGTTAAAATTTTAATTTTAGGCTAAAAAATCGCTCCAAAAGCATGGACGAGGGCGATCTCCCGGGCCAGCTAGGAGCCCTGATAGTCCCCTAGTTTAGGGCCTTTTGGAGTTTTTACCTGAGTAAAAAATTTTTTTTTCATCAGGGACCAGGGGCGGGGCTTTTTTTGGTTATTTGGTCATTTTGAAGCCGAGGCCCATGAGTCATTTTGTCGCGCCCTGTCACTTTTTGGATCCCTCCCGAGGAAATGTGAGAGAAAAATTCTCACATCTTCCATTTCCGGTTTTAAACATAAGTTAATTTTTGTGGTCATGAAAATTAAAAAATTTGTTAATAATGCTAAGAGTTGGAATTTTTAGAGAAAAATATCGCCCGGCTAGTTTTTTGATGTTTTTTTTAACCTTTTATCATTCGGAGGATGGGAATTAAGCATTGGCAATAAATAAACAAAAGGCCAGTTTAGCCCCAGGGCCATCCCCTGGACCTGGCCAGGGCTGGGAACA